>NZ_JBHVEG010000207.1:0-9808 GCF_042802395.1 Promicromonospora sp. NPDC057488 | reverse complement strand
TGTCAGACGTACAGGTCCCTCGGGTGACCTGTACGTCTGACACGTACGGGGGTGTCTGACACTCAGGCCGGGCTAGACCGCGCCCGCCGCCTCGTGCGCGACACCGGCCGGCGCCGGCAGGCCCAGGTTGTCGCGCAGCGTGGTGCCCTCGTACTCCGTGCGCAGCGAGCCGCGCTCCTGCAGCAGCGGCACGACGTCGTCGACCAGCTCGTCCAGCCCGGTCGGCACCAGGTGCGAGCCGATGACGAACCCGTCCGAGCCGTCGTTCTGCACGAAGTCGTCGAGCGCGTCCGCGACCTGCGTGGGCGTGCCGACGAACGAGCCGCGCGTGAACTCCTCGATCACGGTCTGCCGCAGCGACCAGCCGTTGGCCTCGGCCTGGGCCCGCAGGCGGGCCACGGTCGCGGGCCGGTCGGCGTGCGTCAGGGCGCGCCCCGCGATGAACGACGGCGCGTCGAGCGCCGGCTCGACGTCGGGCAGCGGGCCGTCCGGGTCGTAGGCCGACAGGTCGCGGTTCCAGATCTGCTCCAGCAGGATCTGCGCGGTGCGGCCCGTGACCTGCTCCTCGCGCACCCACCGGGCCTTGTCCTGCGCCTCGGCCTCGGTCGCGCCCAGCACGAACGAGGCGCTGGGCAGGATCTTCAGGTGGTCGGGGTCGCGGCCGAAGCCGGCGGCCCGGGCCTTGACGTCCTGGTAGTAGGCGCGGGCCTCGTCGAACCGGCCGTACGGCGAGAAGATCGCGTCGGAGTTGGCCGCCGCGAAGTCCCGGCCCTGCGGCGAGACGCCGGCCTGCAGGATCACGGGGTGGCCCTGCGGTGCGCGCGGCACGCCGAACCAGCCGCCGACGTCGAACTGCGGCCCGGTGTGCGCGAACGAGCCGGCGCCGGACCGGGAGAAGACGCCCGCCTCCTTGTCGATCACCAGGTCCTCGGCGGCCCACGCGTCCCACAGGGAGCGCACCACCTCGATGGTCTCCGCGGCGCGCTCGTACCGCTGGGACCGGTCCAGGAACCCGCCGCGGCGGAAGTTCGCGCCGGTGAACGCGTCGAAGCTCGTCACGACGTTCCACGCCGCGCGGCCGCCCGAGAGGTGGTCGAGCGAGGCGATCTGCCGGGCCAGCTCGTACGGCTCGTTGAAGGTCGCGTTGATCGTGGCGGCCAGGCCCAGGTGCTCGGTCACGGCGGCGATCGAGGCGAGCACGGTGAACGTGTCGGGCCGGCCCACGATGTCCTGGTCGAAGACCTGCCCGTCGCGCTCGCGCAGCGCCAGGCCCTCGGCGAGGAAGAAGAAGTCGAACCGGCCGCGCTCGGCAGTGCGGGCCGTGTGCTCGAAGGTCGAGAAGTCGATCTGGCTGCCCGACTCCGGGAGGTGCCACAGGGTGTGGTGGTTCACGCCGCCCAGGTAGGCGCCGAGGATGATCTGCTTGCGGGGCTTGCCGGTGGGTGTGCTCATGGTCTGCTCGCTCTCAGGTCTCGGGTCTTGAGGTCAGACGGCGGCGAAGCGGTTGGGGACCTCGGTCGGCAGGCGCAGCAGGCCCCGCAGCGAGCCGGCGTCGTAGGCGGTGCGCGCCAGACCGCGGCGCCGCAGCTCGGGCAGCACGTCGGTGACCAGGGCGTCCAGGTCGTCGGGCAGCACGGCGGGGCGCACGCGCACGCCGTCGTACCCGAGGCCGGTCCAGGCCTCGACCACGTCGGCGACATCGGCCGCGGAGCCCGCGAGGACCCGCGCGTCGGTGACCCAGCCCTGTTCTGTCTGACCCGCCCGGGCGTCCAGGCGGGCCAGGCGCTCGGCCGCCGCCCGGCCGTTCGTGTCGAGCACCACGGCCAGGTCAGCGACGACGCGCAGCGGCTCCCCGGTGCGGCCCACCCGCTCCTCGGCGGCGCGCACCTCGGCCAGGATCGAGGCCGCACTCGCGTCGTCCTGCGGCGTCACGAAGACGACGTCGGCCGCGCGGGCGGCCAGCTCGTAGGGCACCGTCGCGTGCGCGAGCGCGGTGACGACCGGCTGTCCCTGCGGCGGGCGCGGCGTGATGGACGGGCCGCGCACGGAGAACCACTGCGTCTCGACGTCGACGCGGTGCACCTTGTCGCGGTCGATGAAGCGGCGCGTGGCGACGTCGCGGATCTCGGCGTCGTCCTCCCAGGAGTCCCAGAGCGCACGGACCGTCTCGGCCACGGCGGCCGCCTCGGCGAAGAGCTCGGCGACCTGCTCGTCCGCCCGTCCGGAGGCGTAGTCCTCCAGCGTGATCTCCGGCAGGTCGCGGCGGCCGGTCAGCCGCGCCTCCGTGCCCGACGGCGACGCGCGCACCTGCCAGCCCGCGCGGCCCCGGCTGGTGTGGTCGAGGGTGGCCAGGGCCTTGGCGACGTGGAACGGCTCGGTGTGCGTGACCGTGACCACGGGGACCAGCCCGATGTGCCGGGTCGCGGGAGCCACGCGCGCCGCGACAAGCTCGGCGTCCAGCCGCACCCGCACCCGGTCGGTCCGGTCGGCAGCCGGGTCGTCCCAGGGGCCGACGGGGATGCCGAAGCTGTCCTCGAACGTCACGAGGTCGACGAGCCCGGCCTCGGCGAGCTGGGTCAGGCCCACCCAGTAGGCGGCGTCGGTCAGGGCCTCGGGGCGGGCACCCGGCTCGCGCCACGCGGCGGGGTGCCAGCCGGCGCCGTCCAGGGCGACGGCGACGATCGGGATGCGCGCCGGGGCCGGGTCGTCGGCCGGATCGTGTGGTGCGGTGAGAGAACCGTCGGTCGTCATGGCTGCTCCTCGCGGCGTCGGGCGGCCCGGCGGGGGCCGCGGTGGCGCCGACGATAGGTCCGCACGGGGACCTGCCAAGGTGTCCGACGGAAGATCTCACATAGTGGTCTCACATAGTGGCAACGCCTCGGGGCGCGCCGGCACCGCCGCCGACCACCTGCGGTTACGCGCGGACGACCCTGGCTCGACCCGCCCGGTCGTACGGAGTGCGCCCCTGCCCGACGAACAGGGTGACGAAGTAGGCGACCGGCAGGACATAGGCGGCCGCCGTGAGGATCACGAGACCCGGTCCGACCGCCGACGACCCGACCAGGCCGATCGCGGCCGCGTGCCCGATGGTCCACGGCACCGCCACCTTGAGCGCGTTCCGGAGCAGGGCCGGGGCGAACGAGAGGCGCTCGCCGTCCGCGGCACCGACCACCTTGAGCCCCAGCACGCGCTTGCCGACGGTCGCCTGCCGGGCGCCCGACTCGAGGACGGCCAGGAAGATCGTCAGCGGCACCGCCGTGACGAGCGCCGAGACGACGTTCGTGGTCGCGGCTGACCAGTGTGCCGTCACACCGGAGAGGTAGAGGGGGACGCCGACCGCCGCCAGCAGCGCGAGCCACACCAGGAAGCAGAGCCAGTCGACGAGCCACGCCGCGATGCGCCGCCATCCGTGGGGGTTCACGTGCAGACGGTATCGCGCGCCCGGCTCCGACGGGTCAGGTCACAACCGCTTCTCGAAGCAGATGCTCGACTCCGCCGGGTACGGCGGGTACGGGGCGATCCGGGTCCAGCCCTCGCGCTCGTACAGCGCCACGGCCTCGGGCTGCCGGACGCCGGTCTGCAGGCGCAGCACCTCGATCCCCCGGTCCAGCGCGGACCGCTCGACGGCGGCCAGCACGCCCGCCGCCAGCCCCCGGCGGCGGTGCGTGGGCCGGACGAACATGCGCTTGACCTCATGGGTCACCTCGGGGTGGAGGGCGGTGCCGCCCAACCGCCGCAGCGAGCCCGTGGCCACCGGCTCCGCGCCGTCCAGCGCGATCCAGGTCACCAGCACCTCGTCCGACGTCGGCACGGTGCTCAGCCCACCCGGCTCGGCGGGCGCGAACAGCCGGGCGCGCTGCTCGCGCAGGTCGGCGTAGCGCGGGGCGAGGTCGTCGGTCATGGCCTCGCGCAGCGCGGCGGCGCGCGGATCGTCCCACGTGGTGGCGACCCAGGTCGGGTCCGCGACGATCACCGGCACGGCTCAGAACGCCCGCAGGTTGGCGCGCAGCCCGCCGTCGGCCCACTCGGTGCGCAGGATGCCGCGGCGGCGCAGGATCGGGACCAGTTCGTCGAGCGTGCGGTGCACGGTGACGGGGTGCAGGTCGCCCCACAGCAGCACGCCGTCGTTGCCCCACTCCCCCAGCTCCTCGATGAGGTCGGCGAGCTCGCCCGCCGTCCCCACCCAGCCGGAGCGGTCGGCGATGCGGCCCAGGCGGGCGAGCCCGCCGAGCAGCACGCGCAGCGGCGTGGTCGCGAGGTCGTGCTCGCCCACGAGCCGCTTGATGGAGCCGTGCGAGACGTGGTCGCCGAACAGGCCCGTGGGCAGCGGCTTGTCGAGGTCGAGCGCCGTCAGGTCGGTCTCCAGGTCGCTCGACTGCTGCTCGGCGATGCGCCACAGCGTGCCGTCGTCGGGGTTGGTCGACTCCGCGACCAGCCGGTCGGCCTCCTGCGGGCTGGACACGAGCACGGGCTTGATCGCGAAAAGCACCTTGACGTGCTCCAGCGCCCGGCCCGACGCGCGGGCCGCGGCGTGCACCTTGGCCCGGTAGTCGCGCACGCTGCGCTCCGTCAGGGGCGCCAGCGCGAGCTGGACGTCGCTGTTCGCGCCCGCGAAAGCCAGCCCGCGGCCCGAGCCGCCCGGCGAGACGATGACGGGCTCGCCGTCGGCGCCGTCCGCGAACGGGAGGGCGTTGAGCGGGCCGTCGAACGCGAAGTGCTCGCCGCGGTGCCGCACCGGGCGCAGCAGGCCGCCGTCGGCGTAGCGGCCGCCGGTCCGCGCGCCGCCGGGCCCGACGGCGCCCGGGTCGGCGATCAGCGCGCCGTCGTCCCAGGAGCGCCACAGCGAGCGGACGCCGTCGAGCCACTCCTCGGCGCGGTCGTACGCGGCGTCGTGCCCGAGCGGCGGCGCGTCCGAGAAGTGCCGCGCGCTGCCGGTGTCGGTCACGAGGTTGAGGCCGAACCGGCCGCCCGACAGGTGCTGGAGCGTCGCGAGCTGCCGCGCCCCGGTGTAGGGCAGCACGGCGGCCGGGTTGACCGTCGGCACGATGCCGAGGTGCTGCGTCGCGGCGAACAGGTACGGGGCCAGCAGCAGCGGGTCGTGCTTGGGGCCGCCGAACGCCTGCCGCACGCGCAGGTCGATGGTCTCCGGGCTGCCGAGCGACGGGGCGTCCTCGATGATCAGCAGGTCGACGCCCGCCTGCTCCAGGGCGCGGGCGGACTCGACGTAGAGGTCGGGCCGGGTCCAGTCGTAGTTCCAGTCCAGGTAGTCGTGGCCCCAGCCGTGCGGCCCGAAGCCGCGGGCCAGGAACCAGCCGAGGTGCTGCTGGCGGGTCATGGTGTCTCCTTGCGTGGGGTGCCGGCGTCGCCGGCCGTGCTGTTCCCGGCGGCGCGCCGGGCCGCGGCGAGGCCGCGGTCGAGGTCGCCGATCAGGTCGGGCAGGTCCTCGATGCCGACCGACAGGCGCAGGGTGCCCGGGTGGATGCCCGACGCGGCCCGCTCCGCCGGGGTGCGCAGCACGTGGCTGGTGCTCTCCGGGTGCAGCACCAGGGAGCGGACGTCGCCGATGTGGGTCATGTGCGTGAAGACCTCGACGGCCTCCACGAGGGCGCGCGCCGCGGGGGCGCCGCCGTGCAGCGTGAAGGTGAACACGGAGCCCTGGCCGTCCGGCAGGTACCGCTTGGCCAGGGCGTACGACGGGCTGGAGTCCAGCCCGGAGTAGTCCACCGACGCGACCTCGGGCCGGAACGCCAGCCAGCGGGCGACCTCCAGGGCCGACGCGCTCTGCCGGGCCACCCGCAGCGACAGGGTCTCGATGCCCTGGCCCACGAGGAACGCGTTCAGGGGCGACGGCGTCGGGCCGAACCGCGGCGCCACGGTCTCGCGCAGGTACGCCAGGCGCGCGTTGCCGCCGTGCCGCTCGGCCACGCTCGGCCCGCCCGTGCGGGACGGCGCCACCAGGTGCGGGTACAGCGCGCCCGAGGCGCGCGCGTCGAACGTCCCGGCGTCGACGACGACGCCGCCCAGCACCGAGCCGTGCCCCGCCAGGAACTTGCTGGCGGAGTGCACCACGACGTCGGCCCCGTGCTCGATGGGGCGCAGCAGGTACGGCGTCGCCAGGGTGTTGTCCACGACGAGCACCAGCCCGTGGGCGTGTGCGACGTCGGCCACGGCCGCCAGGTCGGGCAGGTCGTTGCGGGCGTTCGGGATCGACTCCAGGAACAGCACCCGGGTCTCGGGGCGGATCGCGCGCTCCCAGGCGGCGGGGTCGGCGGCGTCGTCCACGAAGTCGGCCTCGATGCCGAGGCGCGGCAGGTTCTCCAGGAGCAGCCCGCGCGTGCCCTCGTAGATGCTGGACGCGGCGAGGACGCGCTGCCCCGCCTCGACCAGGCCGAGCAGGGCGACGGTGACCGCCGCCTGCCCGCTGGCCAGGAACAGGGCGTCGGCGCCGCCCTCCAGGGCCGCGATCCGCTGCTCGACGGCGGCCGTGGTCGGGTTGCCGGTGCGCGTGTAGGCGAAGCCCTCGCCGGCGCCGAAGTGCCCGGCGGCCTGCTCCCACTCCTCGAACTCGAACCCGGCGGTCAGGTAGACGGGAGTGGCGCGCGGCACCACGCGGGCCGACGGCTCGGCGCCGGGCGCGGTGGTGGCCCGCCCGGCGTCGTCCCGGCCCGTGCTGCGCGCGTGCACCTGGCGGGTGGCGAAGCCGGTCATGGCCGGCCGTCCTGGATGTCGGTCCTGGTATCCGCGTCGGCGACGTCGAGGCCGAAGGCGAGCAGCCGCGTGGGCCCCTGCTTCGTCTCGACGACGCGCGTCTCGCGCTCGTACAGGCGCCCGAAGCCGAGCCGCTCGTACAGGCGGTGGGCCGCACGCATCTGGTCCCCGGAGTTCATGACGACCCGCCGGGCGCCGCGGTCGCGCGCGAGCGCGATCACGTGCCGCACGAGCGTCTCGCCCACGCCGCCCCCGCGGGCGTCGGGGTGCGTCGCGAGCAGGCGGAAGTCGAGCTCGCCGTCCAGGGCGAGCTGCGACAGCGCCGGCCCGCCGAGCGCCGGGGTGACGACGACGCCGAGCACCCGCGTGGCCCCGCCGCCCGTCTCACCCGCGGGCACCGCGACCCAGACCTCGTGCTCGCTCGCCCAGCGGCTGACGGCGCCGAGCGACTGGCGGTAGCTGTCGCTGATCTCGAAGTCGTGCGAGTAGGCGGTCACGAGCACCTCGGCGGCGGCGTGGTGCTCGTCGTCGCGCACCCGGCGGACGACGACGCTCGGCGCGCTGCTGCCCGTGCCGATGACGGTGCCGCTGGCCGTGCCGCTGGCCGTGCCGCTGCCCGTGCTGCTGCTCGGCCGCGCCGCCCGGACCTCGTCCGCGATCGTCATGGTGCCGCGCTCGGTGCCGCCGCGGGCAGGTCGGCGGTGTCGGTCGCCGGCTGGTCGGCCGTCGGCTGGTCCGCCGTGTCAGCGGCGGGCTGGTCCGCCGCCTCCGTCGCGGGCAGCCCGGCCTCCTTCCAGGCGGGGAACCCGCCGTCGACGTGCGAGACGTCGGTGTAGCCGCGGGCGGCGAGCGCCTCGGCGACCGGGCCGGAGCCGTTGATCGATCCGCACACGATCACGACGGGCGTGTCGAGTGTGATCGCGGGGTTGTCGGACGGACCGAACAGCGCGTCGAGGTTGTTGCGGTCCGCGAGCGTGGCGCCCGGGATCTCGCCCGCCGAGGCCCGGCCCGCGGCCGAGCGGACGTCGATCAGCAGGGCGCCGCCGGCGACCTTGGCACCTGCGGCGTCGGGGGTCTGCAGCTCAGGGGTGGTCATGGTTGTCTCCTCAGGGTTCTTGGTGGGCGTTCAGGCGCTCAGCAGGCGGCCGGTGGGCAGCTCGCGGGCGACCGTCGCGGCGTCGGGCAGGGCGAGCGAGCCGCGCAGGGTCGTCTCCGTGCGCTCGGTGCGGAACAGGCCCTCGTGCTGGAGCGCGGGGACCAGGTGGTCGGTGATCGTGTCGAGGTCCGAGCTGAGCGAGGAGGGGCGCAGCAGGAATCCGTCGACGGCGCCGGCCGTGGTCCAGTCGGCGATCAGGGCGGCCAGCTCGTCCGGGGTGTCGGCGACCACGAGCCCGTCGCCCATGGGGGCGGTGCCCTCGAGCGCCTCGACCAGCTCCAGCCGGGCACGGGCACCGGCCCGTTCGGTGGAGAGCACCACGTAGACCTCGGCGAGCACCCGCACGTCCTCGGGGTCGCGCCCGGCGGACAGCGCCGCGTCCCGCACGAGGCGGCGCAGCCGCACCGCGTGCGCGGCGTCGGCCACGGCGATCCGCGCGACGTCGGCGATGCGGCCGGCCAGCGCCGCGCTGGCCTCGGAACGCACGCGCACCACGACGGGCGGGGGTGTCTGCGGGAGCGGGGCGCCGCCGTCGGCGGGCCGGCCGCGGACGGCGAACCGGATGCCGTCGTGGTCCACGCGGAACCGGCCCTCGGCGTCGAGCTCGACGGCGCCCGCGCCGCTGCCGGGACGGCCGGTCCACACCTGGGTCACCGACTGGATGCCGAGCTCGACGCGGGTGGCCCAGGCGTCGTCGGACTCGGGGAGGGTGCCCTGCCGCACGGCCTGCCAGCCGGCCCGGCCGCTGCTGGCGCGGTCGATGCTGCTCAGGGCGACGGCGGCGTGGGCCGCCTCGACGTGCACCGTGTCGACGGCGGCGACCAGGCCGATCCCGGCCGTGACCCGTGCGGCGCGGGCCGCGGCGACGGCCGTGTCGAGGCGGCCGGTGACCTGGCTGCGCCCGGGGTGGAGCAGGAAGCCCTCGTCGAGGCTCACGAAGTCGAGCAGGCCGCGGTCGGCGGTCCGCACCAGGTGCAGGAACCGCTCGCCGTCGAACGGGCGCGGCGCGATGGGGCCGCGCGCCCGGTGGGCACCCGGACGGGCGCCGGCGGAGGTGAGGTCCACGCCGAGCACGACGGGACGGGACGCGAGGGCGGTGGCGGTCAGGGACGTGGGCTGCGGCGGGTACGGCACGGCGGGGCTCCGTTCGGGCTGCGGCAGCGCGACGGCACCCGGGTGGTCCCTCGGGTGCACGACGGCGCCTGGGAGTCATCCGGGGGCGGGGCTGCCGGGAGGCAGGAGAGAGACGTCCGGTCAGGAACGTGAGGGCCGGTGGTGGCCGAGGCTCGGCGCGGAGGCCGAGGGGAGGCCGGGCGGCTGGCCGGTGGTGCCTGTGGCGACCGGTCAGCGCGCCGGCGCTGTCAGTGTCGGGCTGTCGCCGTCAGCGACAGGAACAGTGGCAACACATGTCCTCGCGCGGGGCAGCACCAACCCGCACGGGGACGATCCGGGACGGCAGGGACACGTGGACGGCGGGGGCAGCGCTCCGGGTCATCGTCGTTCTCCTCACCTGCTCGCCCATCGGCGAGCGACGCGTGTTGTCATCCGCCGGCTGGCGGTGGACCTGGTCCTCACCCGGGGCACCCACCCGCGCGGGGGGTTGCCGTCCGACCAGCCGGGGCTTCGCGTCGGAACTCATGACCTGTCGAGGCTTTCTACATCTTTCCGATCGGATTGGTGCGGTAGGTCTCGATGTCCAAGAAGATACGAATGGAACCCATAGAAGTCAACGATCTTTGCCCAGATCTCACATCCCGGGATCTGGGGGCGCGCAGAAGTGCGCTGGCTGCCGTGCCGGTGGGTGATCTGTCGTGGCCAGCGGGGTCGGTGACCTGCTGGCCCGGGGCTGGGTCGGTGAGATCGGTCGGTTGCGTTGAGATCGGTCCACTGATGGACCGATCTCAACGCAGTCTCTTATAAACAAAAACCAGCCCACCACCCAAG
>NZ_JBHVEG010000206.1:0-9879 GCF_042802395.1 Promicromonospora sp. NPDC057488 | reverse complement strand
GCCTAAGTTTCTTCGCTTTGTGTCGCCTCAAATCGTAGAAACTTAGGCCCCGAAAAAGCTGGGGGAACCGGGGAGGCCGCGCCGGGCCGAAGTCTCCCGGCGGGCCCGTCAGCCGGCCGGCGTCGCCGGCCGGCGCCCGCGGGCGGCCGACGCCGCCAGCCGGTCCACCGTCTTCGTGAGCACCGGCAGGTCGATGCCGTGCCGACCGCCCGCGCGCAGGATCGCGCCGCCGATCGCATCGAGCTCGCCCGGCCGCCCGGCCGACAGGTCGGCCTCCAGGGAGCCGACCGTCAGGGGCGGCATCGCGGCGAGCTGCCCGCGTAGGTCCGCGCCGGTCGACGGCACGCCCTCGGCCGTGGCGACGGCGGCGATCTCGTCCAGCAGGGCGGCGGTGAGCGCCGGGTCGCGGTCCAGGGCGTCGGCGATCCCGGTCTTCCACGTCGAGGTCAGCAGCGACAGGGCCGCCAGGAACCGCAGCTTCTTCCAGAGCACCTCGGCCTCGGTGCCGCCGGTCTGCAGCACCGCACCGGTGTCCCGCAGGGCGACGGTCAGGCCGAGGTCCGCGGCGGCGTCGGGCACCACGATGGTGAGCAGGTCGAACGAGTGCGTGACCGTCGCCGGGTCCGGGCCGCCCACGGGGGTGCGGCGCGTCTGGCCGGCGATCGTCGCGCCGAAGACGCGCGCACCGGGCGCCGCCGCGCGCAGCGGCCCCATGTGCTCGACGCCGTTGAGCAGGGCGAGCACCTCGGCCGGGTCGGCGTCGCGCAGCAGGTCGGCGGCCGCGGCCACGCCGTCCGCCTTGACCGCGACCAGCACCTGGGCGCCGCGCGGCACCGTGGTGGACGCCGCCAGGGGTGCGTGCCACGACCCGAACATGTCGGAGACGACGTCGAGGCCGTGCTCGGCGATGTGCGCGGCGGTGGCCTCCCGGGCGACGACGGTGACGTCGTGCCCCGCGCGCTGCAGGAGCGCGGCCATCAGCCCGCCGATCGCGCCGGGGCCGACCACCGCGACGGGCACGTCGCTCACGCGGCCATCCGTACCGGAGGGTGCCCCTTGGACTCGGGGAGCACGGCGGGGTCGGCCGACCTGCGGCGGCGGATCGTCACCAGCACACCGGCCGACGCCGACGCGAACGCCAGCACGCCGAACCCGGTGGACCAGGCGTCGAGCTCGACCGAGAGAGTGAAGGCGACGATCGCGCCGACCGGCGCCAGCAGGCCCACCAGCACGGACACCCGGGTCAGGCGCAGGGCCCGCGCGATCCGCGCGACCCCCCAGCCGACGACGGCCCAGGTGAGGACGGTCAGCGCGGCGCCGCCGACGGAGGCGAAGATCTCACCGGCATTGTGCGCGCCGGAGGGCGGCCCGAACCAGAAGAGCTCCGTGGTCGCCACAAGCACCAGGAACCCCACGATCGCGGCCGTTCCGGTCACGAGACAGCGTGTCAACACTCGGCCTCCGCACTGAGGGACTACGCCGGACTTTCCCGGCGTGCCCCTTTATACCAACTCGTTACCGCGCGGTGTCAGCGCGTCACCGTCAATTCACCCACAGATGGCCACCGGAATGCAAAAGGTGCTGGTCGTGACCGATCACAGCGCCTGCACGATCAGTTCCACCTGTTCCTTCGCGTCCCCGAACAGCATGGCGGTGTTCTCGCGGAAGAACAGCGGGTTCTGCACGCCCGCGTAGCCCGTGGCCATGGACCGCTTGAAGACGACCACCTCGCGGGCCTGCCACACCTCCAGCACGGGCATGCCCGCGATGGGCGAGGCCGGGTCGTCCTGCGCGGCCGGGTTCACGGTGTCGTTGGCCCCGATCACCAGCACGACGTCGGTGCCGGGGAAGTCGTCGTTGATCTCGTCCATGCCGAGCACCTGGTCGTACGGCACCTTCGCCTCGGCGAGCAGCACGTTCATGTGCCCGGGCAGCCGGCCGGCCACGGGGTGGATGCCGAACCGCACGGTGGTGCCGCGCGCGGTGAGCCGGGACACGAGGTCGGCCACCGGGTACTGGGCCTTCGCCACGGCCATGCCGTAGCCCGGCACCACGATCACCGACCGAGCGGCGGTCAGCCGGTCGGCGACCTCCAGCGCCGTCGTCTCCCGGTAGGTACCCGGCTCGGCCGGTCCGCCCGCGGCGGCCGCCGGGGCCTCTGCGCCGAACCCGCCCAGGATCACGCTGACGAACGAGCGGTTCATCGCCCTGCACATCAGGTAGCTGAGGATGGCACCCGAGGAGCCGACCAGCGCGCCGGTGATGATGAGCAGGTCGTTGCCCAGCATGAACCCGGCGGCCGCGGCCGCCCACCCCGAGTAGGAGTTCAGCATGGAGACGACGACGGGCATGTCGCCGCCGCCGATCGCCGCCACCAGGTGCCAGCCCAGCGCCAGCGCGACCACGGTCATCAGCAGCAGCGGCACCAGGCCGGCCGGGCCGGCCACCAGGAACCAGCAGAGCAGGCCCGCGCACGCGACGAGCGCGGCGAGGTTGAGCCAGTTGCGGCCCGGCAGCAGCAGCGGCGACGAGCGCAGCCGGGCCGACAGCTTGCCGAACGCGACCACCGAGCCGGTGAACGTGACGGCGCCGATGAGCACGCCCAGGAACACCTCGACCAGGTGGACGGTCTGGCCGGCGTCGGCCCCGCTCGTGGCGGGCTCGGAGAGGTAGGAGCCGAAGCCCACGAGCACGGCGGCCGCGCCGACGAACGAGTGCAGCAGCGCGATGAGCTCGGGCATCTGCGTCATCTCGACGGTGCGCGCGCGCCACGTGCCGACGGCCGCGCCCACCAGCAGCACGAGCAGGATCAGCCCGGCCGTGACGCCGACGGGCCGCTCGGACCGGTCGAGGGCCAGCGCGACCGTCGCCACCAGGGCGAGCCCCATGCCGGTCATGCCCAGCAGCACGCCGCGCCGCGCGGTCTCCTGCCGGGACAGCCCGGCCAGCGACAGCACGAACAGCACCGCCGCGACCAGGTACACCGCCTGGACGACCGACTCGACGCTCATCGCTCACCCCCGTCGGCGGGGCTGTGGTGGAACATGCCGAGCATGCGGTGGGTCACCAGGAACCCGCCGAAGATGTTGATGCTCGCCACCGCCGAGGCCAGCACGGCGAGCGTGGTCACCACCGGGTCCGCCGAGCCGATCTGCAGCATCCCGCCCACCAGGATGATCCCGGAGATGGCGTTGGTCTGGGACATCAGCGGGGTGTGCAGGGCGTGGCTGACGTGCGAGATCACGTAGAACCCGACGACGACGGCGAGGGCCAGCACGGTGAAGTGCGTCGCCTGGTCCGGCGGGGCCGCGGCGACGGCGAGTACGGCCAGGACGGCGCCGAGGGCGACAAGGACGACGCGCGCGCCCGCTGGTCGAGCCCCACCCGTCGTCGGTCGAGCTTGTCGAGACCCCCCACCACCCGCTGGTCGAGCTTGTCGAGACCCCGGCGAGGTCTCGACAGGCTCGACCACCGAAGGCCCGCCCACCGACTGCGCGGCCGGCGCCGAGACCGCCACCGGGGGCGGCGGCCACAGCACCTCGCCGCCGGCCGCCACGGTCATGCCGCGCACGACGACGTCGTCCGGGTCGAGCGCCAGGACGCCGTCGCGCCCGGGCGTGCCGAGCTGGACCAGGTTGGCCACGGCCGTGCCGAGCAGCTCCGAGGTGTGCCGCGGCATGCGGTCGGGCAGGTCGGTGTACCCGAGCACCACGACGCCGTTGTCGCTGACCACGCGCTCCCCCGGTACCGTCAGCTCGCAGTTGCCGCCGCCCGGGGCCGCGAGGTCGACGACCACGCTCCCGGGCCGCATGCCGGCGACCATCTCGGCGGTGATCGTGGTGGGCGCCGTCCCGCGCACGAGCGCCGTGGTGACGACGATGTCCGCGCCGGCGGTCTCGACGGCGTACGCACGCAGGGCGGCGGCCTCCTGGTCGGCGGTCAGCGCGGACGCATAGCCGTCGGCGCTGACCTGCTGCGCGGCGTCGTCGGCCCGGACCACCGTGGCGCCCATGGACTCGATCTGCTCCGCCACCTCGGGGCGTACGTCGAAGGCACGCACCTGCGCGCCGAGGCTGCCCGCCGCGCCGATGGCCGCGAGCCCGGCCACGCCCGCGCCGATCACGAAGACGTTCGCGGGCGGGGTGGTGCCCGCGGCGGTGACCTGGCCGGCGAACATGCCGCCGAACTCGGCGGCGGCCTCGACGACGGCCCGGTAGCCCGCGACGTTCGACAGCGCGCTGAGCACGTCGAGCGACTGCGCCCGGGAGATGCGCGGCACGGCGTCCAGGGCCAGGGCGGTGACGCCGCGGTCCGCGAGCGCGCGCACCAGGTCGGGCCGGGCGCCGGGCGCGACCTGGGAGACGAGCACGGCCCCGGGGCGCAGGGCCGCCGGGCCGGGCCCGGTCAGGTCGTCGGGCGCCCGCGTGAGCACGACGACGTCGGCAGCCCACGCCTCGGCGTCGGGCACGACGGCGGCTCCCGCGGCCACGTAGGCCGTGTCGGGGAAGCCCGCCCTCGCCCCGGCGCCGGCCGCGACGGCGACCTCGTAGCCGAGGCCGACCAGCCGGCCGGTGGTCGCGGGGGTGGCTGGCACGAGCGGCCCGCCGTCGTCCGGTACGCCGATGCGCATGTGACCCTCCTTGCTCACCCACGCAACCTACCGCCGCGACCTCGCCGCCGGGCACTACCACCTGCCCAGGGGCCCGGTGTTATGTCTCGGGCCCGGCCTTCTCGACGGGCACGGGGAAGGTGACCGGGATGCTCGCGGGCTGGCGGATCCACAGGGTGGGTTCCCACCGGACGTCGGCCGCGGGGATGCGCAGCAGCACGTCCAGCCGGCGCAGGATCGTCTCGACGGCGATCCGGGCGATCACGCGCGCCGTGCGCGGGGCCGGGCAGGCGTGCGGGCCGGTGCCGAACGACACGTGCGCCCGGCTGCCCACGTGGTCCCACGGGTCGCCGGTGTCCATGCGCGGGTCGGTGTTGGCAGCGTGGATCGCGAGGATCAGGGGGTCGCCGGCCGCGACGAGCTTGTCGTCGAGCACCACGTCCTGGCGGGCGAACCGGGGCAGGCTGTGGATGGTGGGCGTGGAGCGCCACAGCACCTCGTCCATGGCGCTGTCCAGGTCGATGCGGCCGCCGTGCAGCCGCCCGGAGAACCGGGCGTCGGTGAGGGTGAGCAGCAGGGTCTGGGCCACCCAGGCCGTCAGCGCCAGGTTGCCCGAGTAGGCGACGGTGAGCAGGGTGTGGGTGACCTCGACGTCGTCCCGCATGCCCGGGTGGGCCAGGAGCGAGCTCGCGAGGTCCCGGCGCGGGTGCTCCCGGCGGAGCGCGACGAGGTCGCCGAGCATGCGGTCCACCTCGTGCACGGAGGGCGCGGCGTCGGCGCCACCCCCGGCGACACGGCGGGTCAGGTCGAACAGGTGCTGCCCGTCCTCCGGGTCGAACCCGATCATGTCGGCGATGACGAGGAACGGGATCACCGACGCGTACTCGAGCATCAGGTCGGCGCGGCCCCGGTCCTCGAAGCGATCGATGAGCAGGTTGCAGAAGGAGCGCACCTTGGCCGCGGTGATGGGCTCGGAGAGCTGCTCGAACGCGTCGTCGAGGGGCTCGCGCAGGCGCTGCCGCAGCGCACCGTCGGCGTGGTTGGCCGAGAACCGCTGCTGCGAGGTGAAGGCGGGCCGCAGGCCCGACGTCCGCGGCAGGCCGCCGCGCGCGTGCCCGTTCCACAGCTGCGGGTTGGTGGCGAACACGTGCTCGTTGCGCATGATGTCGTAGACGCGCCGCTGCCCCATGACCAGCCAGGCGGGGACGCCGGGCTCCAGCTCGACCGGGGCGATCTCGCCCCACTGCTTCTCGAGCTCGTCGTAGAGCTCGCGCGGGTCGGGCAGGGCGGAGGCCCCCACCAGCGGCGTCAGGCGGGAGACCGCGTCGAGCCGCAAGGGTCGGGTGCCCCGCCAGGCCCGGTCCTGCGTGTTGTGGATGTCATCGAGCACTACGGCGGGCCCTCTCGGCGGACGGTGCGGGGTGCCACGGCCGGGTCTCCGGCACGGCCCACCGCACGTGGGGTACTTGTCGGATATCACCCGGTTCAGGTATTTTCATAGATTCACCGTCTCTGTGCAGTCGCCCTCGATCGCGCAGGGTGAACCCAACCGTGTTCCGTGACCTCCGCCACACCCGTGGCTAACATGTCTGCGAGGGCAGACAACTGTCGCACCCTCGCACCACCGTGTCGATACCCATCCGGTTACGATATTCGTCGCAAAAAAGACACCGTCGGCCTCCACCGACGAGCAAGGGGGGCACGTGACACTGGACTCCGAGCGGGAACGCCCGGACGACCTGGTACAGAGTGTTGCCCGCGCATTCCGCGTCCTCGAGGTCGTCACCCGGTTCCCCGGGCTGCCGGTCAAGGCGATCGCGCGGCGCAGCGGGCTCAACCTCTCCACTACGTATCACCTGGTACGCACGCTCGCCTACGAGGGGTACGTCACCCGGCTCAAGGACGGCACCTACGACGTCGGCGAGCAGGTCAGCCACCGGTTCTACGAGCAGCTCGGCTCGCTCGGCCGGGGCCCCAACACGCGCGAGGTGCTGCGTCACCTCGCGCAGAGCAGCGGCTACAGCGCCTACCTGGGACGTATCAGTGCGGGCCGCGTGGTCGTCGTCGACTACGCCGAGGCCCCCGGCTCCCCGTACATCGAGGACCTGGAGCGCGGGCTCGACGTCTCCGCGCACGCCACCGCGCTCGGCAAGGCCCTGCTGCTCGGCATGTCCCGCCGCGAGCGCCACGAGCTCGTGGTCGACGCCGGGATGCGCAAGTTCACGCCGCGCACCGCCGCCGACATGACCTCGCTCGACGCCCAGCTCGCCCGCCTGCGCCCCGACGCCGTCGTCGAGGAGCACGGCGAGTTCCGCAACGACATCGCCTGCGCCGCCCACCTCGTGCCCCGCCGCCCCGGCGACGACACGGCGTGGGCCGTGGGGCTCAGCATCCCCGGCGAGGTCGTGCCGCCGCACGCGCGCCGCGAGCTGAGCCTGGTCGCGGGAGACCTGACCGGGATCTGATCCTCGGCCGCCGGGTGCGGCGGCCGGCGTTCGGTGCCGCGCCTGGGTCGATGCTGCGTCCGGCTCAGCCCTGCAGCCGGCGCAGCCCGGCCAGGCGCTCCGGGTTGCGGAACACCATGACGCGCGCCAGCAGGCCGCCCTGGTCCCCCGTGCCGTACTCGGCGACCGTCGCCATGGCGGGCTCGCCGTCGAGCAGCGCGAGCATGCCGAGCGCCCCGTTGATCTCGACGGGCACCCACTCCATGCGGCCCACCGTCGCGTCGCCGGCGAAGGCGACCAGGGCGCGTGAGACCTTGTCGGCGCCCCGGATGACCCGCCGGGCCGCGCGGACGACGCCGCCGCCGTCGGTCACGAGCTCCACCTCGGGGGCGAGCGCCGCGAGCACGCCCGCGACGTCGCCGGTGAAGCAGGCGGCCAGGAACCGCTCCGTGGCCTCCGCGTGCTGCGGGCCGGCGGGCGTGTACCGCGGACGACGGGCCCGCACGTGCTCCCGCGCGCGGTGCGCGGTCTGCCGCACGGTGGCGGGCTCGCGGTCGAGGACGTCGGCGATCTCCTGGTACGACAGGTCGAACACCTCGCGCAGCACGAACACGGCGCGCTCCACGGGCGACAGCGTCTCCAGCACCACGAGCAGGGCCAGCGAGACCTCCTCGGCACGCTCGACGGGCAGGGCGGCGTCGGGCGTCGTGAGGATCGGGTCCGGCAGCCACGGGCCCACGTAGGTCTCGCGCGCCCGCCGGAGCGTGCGGAGCCTGTTCAGCGCGAGCCGGGTCGTGACACGCACCAGGTAGGCCCGTGGGTCCTCGACGTCGGAGCGGTCCTTGGCCGACCAGCGCAGCCACGCCTCCTGCACCACGTCCTCGGCGTCGGCGGCCGCGCCGAGCATCTCGTAGGCGACGGTGAACAGGAGGCGACGGTTCTCGGTGAACGGGAGCGCGAGATCGGCGTCGTGCACTACGCCTCGCCCACCTGGGCGAGCGGGCCTGCGATCGGCACCTCGCACCGGTCGCTGAACCCCTGCGCGGTCAGGCCCATCGCGGCGTTGATCCGGCTGCGCAGGTTCTCCACGGCCACGATCGCGACGAGCTCGGTGAACGCCTCGGCGCCCAGGGACCCGGTCAGGCGGGCGGCGAGGGCGTCGTCGACGGTCGGCGGGGTCGCCGTCGCGGCCTCGGCGAGGGCGAGCACGTCGCGCTCCAGGTCGGTGAAGCGCTCGCTCGACCGCCACGCGGGCACGTCGTGCAGCTTGGCGGGGTCCACGTGGTCATGCTCCGCCTCGAAGTAGCCGAAGTCCACGCACCACGAGCAGCCGATCGACACCGAGGTGGCCATGACCGCGAGCGACTTGAGGCCGGGGTCGAGCGCCTTCCAGCCGCCGACGCCGAGCTCGGTGAGCGCATAGGTGCGGGTCACCTTCCCGTGGTGCCCGACGGCGACGAGCGGGTCGAGCAGCGCGCCGTACCGCCACCGGGAGAACGCGGCCATGGCGCGGTTGGTCAGCGTCCTCGGCAGGTCAGCGCTGACCCGGCTGCTGACGGCGCGCGGCGGGGAGCTGGGGCTCGGGGTGCTGGAGTTCGGGGTGCTGGACATGATCGGGCTCCGTTCCACGACACGGGTGATCCCATCCAGACACCGCGGGCCCGCCGGACGTGACACCGGCGCACGGTGACCCGGGTCACACCGCCGTCGGCCGGGCGGACCGGCGCCCTCGCCGTCCGGCCGTCGTCGTCGACCATCCCCTTTGAGGCCTAAGTTTCTCCGCTTTGGGTCGCCGCAAAGGGGAGAAACTTAGGCTTCAAGGAGGACACCCGGCCGCGGCCCCGGTCAGACCGGGTCAGGCCGGGACGCAGAGGGTCAGCGAGCGGTGGTGGGCCTCGATCGTGACCGGCACGGGGCCCGTCGGCTCGCCGTCCGCGTACGTGACCAGGCCCGCGGGCGCCGTCAGGCGGACGGCGGAGGTGCGCAGCGTCGTGACCTCCGGCCGCTCGACGTGCCGGCCGGACTTGATCAGGGCGTCGAACGCGAGGAGCCGGAACCGGCCCATCGCCTGCACCAGCGTGACGTCGAGCAGCCCGTCGGCCGGGTCGGCGCCGGGGCAGATCGGCACGCCACCGCCGTAGGTGCGGGTCAGGCCGATCGCGAGCATGTACCCGTCCTGCTCCAGCACCGGCGCGTCCGCCGGCTCCAGCCGGTAGGCGAACCTCCGCAGCCGCAGCCACTCCAGGTAGATCGCGGCCAGGTAGCGGGCGGGTCCCTTGGGCCAGGTCATGCGGTTGGTGCGCTCGTTGGTGAGCGAGTCCAGGCCCGCGCACAGCACGGTGACGAAGTGCCGCACCGTGCCGTCGTCGGCGGTGACGGTGCCCGTGTCGACGCGGCGGCGGGCACCGTCGAGCGCGAGGTCGGCGGCGGCCGCGGCGTCGTCCAGGGGGATGCCGTGCTCGCGGGCCAGGTCGTTGCCCGTGCCGCCGGGGACCACGGCCAGCGGGATGCCCGACTCCAGCAGGGGACCCAGTACCGAGGAGACCGTGCCGTCCCCGCCGACCACGACGACGACGTCGGGCCGCTCGGCGACGGCCAGCCGGCCCAGCGCGACGGTCTCGCGCTCGTCGGCGCCCTGGTGGACCCGGACGTCGGCGCCCCGGGCGCGCAGCCGCTCGACCGCGACGCGCGCGCTGTCGACGCCCACGCCGTGCCCCGAGGCGGGGTTCACGAGCACCGCGATGTGCCCGGCCTGATCGGTCATGCGCGCAACCTACCGGAGGTGTCAGACCTACAGGTCACCCTGGTGACCTGTAGGTCTGACAC
>NZ_JBHVEG010000205.1:0-10069 GCF_042802395.1 Promicromonospora sp. NPDC057488 | reverse complement strand
GCTGCCGCCTGACCGGCCGCCGTCGGGCCGCCGCCTGGTCGCCGTCTGGTCGCGCTCGTTGAGCGTCGGTCGTAGAAAATAGTGTGCCAAGCGCGCAACGCACCCCAGCCCGGTCCGCGGGCACCTCACCAGCGAGCCCCGACGGGGGAGTCCGGCTCGTACTTCTGGCCGATCCCTCAGGGCGTCCGCGCTCGTAGCATGAGGCCGTGTCCGCCATCCGTTCGGTCTGGGACGAGCCGCGGCCCGCTGATCCGCCCGCGCGGGCGTGGTGGGACTGGGCGCTGGTCGGCGTGTTCGTCGGCGCCGCGGTGATCGAGTGGATCGCGCGTCCCGACGTCCCCGGGCGCTGGCTGCAGGTCGCCACGGTCGCGGTGCTCGCGCCGACGCTTCTCTGGCGCCGCGCCTACCCGCTGCTGATGGTCGCGATCGCGTTCGGCGCCTCCGGGATCCCGGCCGTGGTCCTGGGCCGGGAGCTCGACCTCGCGGCCGGGGTGTTCCAGCTGGTGCTGGCGTACGCGCTGTTCCGGTGGGGGAGCGGGCGGGCCATGGTGCTCGGCGGCGCGCTGATCCTGGCCAAGCTGGGTCTCGGCAGCGCCCTCGGCTACCTCAGCTGGTCCGACGTCGCCCCGGGGCTGGTGATCCTCACCGCGGCCTGCGCGCTGGGCCTGGCGTTCCGCTACCGCGCCGGCGCCCGGCGCCGCGAGCGCGAGCAGGTCGTCCTGCTGGAGCGCGAGCGGCTGGCACGCGACCTGCACGACGTCGTGGGGCACCACGTCTCGGCCGTGGCCGTCCGGGCGCAGGCCGGGCTCGCCGTGTCCCGCGCCGACCCCGCGGCCGCGGCGGAGGCCCTGCGGGTCATCGAGGGCGAGGCCACCCGTGCCCTCGCCGAGATGCGCACCCTGGTCCGGGCGCTGCGCTCGGACGAGGCCCCGACGGTCTCGGCGGGCCCAGGCAAGGAGAGCCAGGCCGTGCCCGCGGACCGAGCCCCCGGCCCCACGCTCGCCGACGTCGAGCGCCTCGCCGACACCGGGCCGCCGCCCGTCCGCGTGGTCGTCGAGGGCGACCCCGCCCGGGTGTCGGCGGCCGTCGGGTCCGCCGTGCACCGCATCGCCCAGGAGTCGGTCACCAACGCGCGCCGGCACGCCCGCGGCGCCACGGGCGTCGCCGTCCTGGTCACCGTCCGGGACCAGGACGTCCGGCTCCACGTGTCCGACGACGGCGCCACCCCGGCGCGGCCCCCACGCCATGGATCCGGGCCGGCCGGGTACGGGCCAGTCGGGTACGGGCTGGCCGGGATGCGTGAGCGCGCCGCGCTGCTCGGCGGCACGCTGACCGCCGGGCCGGACGACGCGGGCGGGTGGGCCGTCGAGGCGGTGCTGCCGCTGTCCGCCGCTTCGCGTGCTGGCGCTGCCCCGCGGGCCAGGCAGCACAGGCAGGGCGGGCCCGCATGAGCGCGGACGGCGCGTCCGCTGTGCCCGCCGACGCCGAGCGCATCACCGGGCCCATCACCGTGCTGGTCGCGGACGACCAGGAGATCGTGCGCACCGGCCTGGCGATGATCCTGGACGCGCAGTCCGGCATCGAGGTGGTCGCCCAGGCGGCGGACGGGCGGACGGCGGTCGAGCTCGCGCGCCGGCTGCGGCCCGACGTCAGCCTGCTCGACATCCGGATGCCCGGCCTGGACGGGATCGAGGCCACGGCGCTGCTGGCCGGGCGCGAGGTGGCCGACCCGCTCGCCGTCGTCGTCATCACGACCTTCGACCTGGACGAGTACGTCTATGCCGCCCTGCGCGCGGGGGCACGCGGGTTCCTGCTCAAGGACGCCGGGGCCGCGCTCCTGGCCCAGGCCGTCCGGGCCGCGGCTGCCGGGGACGCGCTCATCGCGCCGAGCGTCACGACGCGGCTGCTGCGGGCCTTCGCCGACTCGGCCCCCACGAGCGGTTCCGGCGCGCCCGGCGAGTCGGGCGGGTCGGGCGCATCCGGCGAGTCCGGTGAGGGCAGGGCTGGTGCCGACGGCGGCGTCCCGCAGCCGGTCGACCCGCTGACCGCGCGAGAAGAGGAAGTGCTCCTGGCGGTGGCCCGCGGCCGGACCAACACCGAGATCGCGCGCGAGCTGTTCGTCACGCTCAGCACGGTGAAGTCGCACGTCGCCAACCTGATGACCAAGGTGGGCGCCCGCAACCGCGTCGAGGTGGCGCTCTGGGCCTACGACACGGGGCGGGTGCGGCCGGGCCGGCCCTGACCAGCCAGCCCTGACCAGCCAGCCCTGACCACCCGGCACACCACAGCGCGCCTCTCGTACTTCCGGCCAGGTCGAAGACCGTTCCGCGGACCGATGACCCGGCCCTGCCGGGCCGCGACGCTCGGTACATGACCACACCTGACGCGGCACCCGAGACGACCCCCTCGGCGGCACCCGAGACGGCAGCAGCACCCGAGACGGCAGCAGCATCCGGGACGGCAGCAGCATCCGGGACCCCACCCGTCGCGGCGCGCCGACCCGCCCGCCACACCTGGCTGGTCCCGGCCGGCCTGCTGCTCCTGGCGGTGATCCCGGCCCTGGGCGGCTCCGCGCGGCTCGCCGAGCTGGTCTCCGACCCGGTGCTCACCGAGGAGAACGCGCGGTTCGTCAGCCAGCCCCTGCCCGTCGTCCTGCACATCGTGTGCGTGACGGTCTACAGCGTGCTGGGTGCCTTCCAGTTCGTGCCGAGCCTGCGCCGACGGCGCTGGCACCGGTGGGCCGGCCGGGTGCTCGCCCCCGCGGGGGTCGGCGTCGCCCTGACCGGGCTCTGGATGACGGCGTTCTACGACCTGCCGGTCAAGGACACCGCGGTGGTCAACGGCATGCGCTACCTGGTGGGCACCACCATGCTGCTCGCGATCGTGCTGGGGGTTCGGGCGGCGCTGCGCCGGGACTACGCGACGCACTCCGCGTGGATGACGCGCGCGTACGCGCTGGCGATGGGCGCCGGGACCCAGGGGCTGCTGCTCGGGCCGCTCGTGCTGGTCACCGGGATCCTCGACCCGGTGACCAACTCGATCGGGCTGACGGCGGGCTGGGTGATCAACATCGCGGTGGCCGAGTGGGTGATCCACCGCCGCCGGCTGCGGGAGCGCGGGTGAACCCGACCGGGGCGTGACCTGGCATGTGACCTGGCAGATGACCTCGCATGTGACGCAAGCCATGGCTCCGCCGTCGGCGACCTGTGGCATGCTGACGAGCAGCAGTACGCACACACGTGCTCCGGGGTCGGTGTAATTCCGAGCCGGCGGTTATAGTCCGCGACCCGCGTCCGTCCGCAAGGACGGGCCGGTTGACCTGGTGGAACTCCAGGACCGACGGTGAAAGTCCGGATGGGAGGAAGCACGTGCGGCGCCGCCGTCCCCTGGGGCGTGCGACGTCGTGACGTCGTGCGCGCGGGCAGGGCCTTCGTGGCCCTCGGTCCGCGTACCCGTCGTCCACCCCGGAGCACCGACGCTCGGGGAGGACGGCATGAACCAGGCAGCCACGGATCAGTCAGCCACCGATCAGGTAAGCCCTGATCAGTCAGGCACTGATCACACGGCCACAGCACCGCACGGTCTCGAGACCGTGATGCGCCGCGCCCTCGCGCTGGCCGCGCTGGGCCCCGCCCACGGCCCCAACCCGCGCGTCGGCTGTGTGCTCCTGGACCCGGGCGGCCGCACGGTCGCCGAGGGGTACCACCGTGGCGCCGGCACCCCGCACGCCGAGGCGGCGGCCCTGGCGGACGCGCGGTCCCGCGGCGTCGACCCGCGCGGCACCACGGCGGTGGTGACGCTGGAGCCGTGCGCGCACCACGGCCGCACCGGCCCCTGCGCCGACGCCCTGATCGACGCAGGCGTGGCCGCCGTGCACGTGGCGGTCGGCGACCCGAACCCCGTCGCGACGGGCGGCGCGGACCGCCTGCGAGCCGCGGGCATCCCGGTGACCGTCGGCCTGCTTGCCGACGAGGGCGAGGAGCTGCTGCGCACCTGGCTGCACGCCGTCCGTACCGGTCGCCCCTACGTGACCCTGAAGCTCGCCACGAGCCTCGACGGCCGGGTCGCGGCGGCGGACGGCACGAGCCGCTGGATCACCGGCGCCCAGGCCCGCGCCCACGCCCACACGGTCCGCGCGCAGGTCGACGCGATCGCCGTCGGCTCCGGGACCGCGCTGACCGACGACCCGTCCCTGACCGCCCGCCGCCTCGACGGCGGCCTCTTCGAGCACCAGCCGCTGCGGGTGGTGCTCGGCCGCCGCCCGGTGCCCGACGACGCCCGCCTGCGCGGGCCCGGCGGCGAGCTGCTCCAGCTGCCCGGGCACGACCTCGACGCCGCCCTGCGCGCGCTCGGGGACCGCGAGGTGCGGCACCTGCTCGTCGAGGGCGGCCCCACGCTCGCGACGGCCCTGCTCGCCGCGGACGCCGTCGACGAGCTGCACGCGTACGTCGCACCGGTGCTGCTCGGCGCGGGCGCCACCGCCGTCGGCTACCTCGGCGTGACCACCATCGGCGAGGCCGCGCGGTTCGCCACCGAAGAAGTGACCCGGCTCGGCGACGACATGCTGCTGGTCGCGCGGCGCCTCGAGCCCGCGCCCGGCCGCGTCGAGAACGACTCTGCCCCACCCGTCCAGCACGGCCGGCCCCGCCGGCACACCGAGGAGGAGATCTGATGTTCACGGGAATCGTCGAGGAGCTCGGCTCAGTGGTCGCGCTCGTCCGGCCCGACGGCGACGGCGACGGCGCGGCCCAGGACGCCGTCCTGACCGTCGCGGGGCCGCTCGCCACGTCGGACGCGCGCCCGGGCGACTCGATCGCCGTCGACGGCGTCTGCCTGACCGTCACCTCGGTCGCGGACGGCGCGTTCATCGCCGAGGTGATGCCGGAGACGCTGCGCCGCACGTCGCTCGGCGGGCTGGTCCCGGGCACCCGGGTCAACCTGGAGCGGGCCCTGCCGGCGAACGGCCGGCTGGGCGGGCACGTGGTGCAGGGGCACGTCGACGGCGTGGCCACGCTCGTGGGCCGCACGCCCGGTCCGCGCTGGGACGACCTCGAGTTCTCCGCGCCCGCCGCCCTGACCCGGTACGTCGCGGAGAAGGGCTCCGTGGCGCTGTCCGGGGTCTCGCTCACCGTCACCTGGGTGTCCGACGAGGGCTTCGGCGTCTCGCTGATCCCCACGACGCTGGCGGCCACGACGCTGGGCGGCCTGGTCCCGGGCGACGCGGTGAACGTCGAGGTCGACGTGCTCGCCAAGTACGTCGAACGGCTCATGGCGGCGGGGGCGGCGCGATGACCGGCCTGGGGGCGGTCGCGTCCGGCTCGGTGGCCGACGGGCTGATCGACGAGCTCATGGAGCGCGCCCTCGCCGAGCTCGCCGCGGGCCGTCCCGTGCTCGTGGCGGACGACGCCGGGCGCGAGAACGAGGTCGACGTCGTCCTGGCCGCGGGCGTCGCGACGCAGCAGTGGGTCGCCTGGACGGTGCGGCACTCCTCCGGGTACCTGTGCGCGCCGATGCCGGCGCACCGGGCGGACGCCCTGGAGCTGCCGCTGATGGTGGAGCGCACCGAGGACCCGCTGCGCACCGCCTACACGGTGTCGGTGGACGCCGTGGGCGTGTCGACCGGCATCTCGGCGGCCGACCGGGCGCTGACCCTGCGGGTGCTCGGCGACCCGGCGTCGGTCGCGGGCGACCTGATCCGGCCCGGGCACGTACTGCCGCTGCGGGCGCGCCCGGGCGGGGTGCTGGAGCGCCCCGGGCACACGGAGGCCGCGGTGGACCTGGTGCGGCTGGCGGGGGAGCGGGGTGCCGCCGCGGGCTCGGCCGCGCTGGGCGAGGTCGGCGCGATCGCCGAGCTGGTGCGCGACGACGGCGCCGTGATGCGCCTGGCCGAGGCGCACGACCTGGCCGAGGAGCACGGGCTGGTGGTGCTGACCGTCGCCGGGCTGGTGGCGTGGCGGCAGGCGCACGACCCGGTGCCGGCCGGTGTACAGGCTGACGACGCCGTCCCCGCTGTTCCCGCGCCCCGCGTCGAGCGCGTCGAGCGGGTTGCGGAGGCCGCGCTGCCCACGCGCCACGGCGACTTCCGGGTGGTCGCGTACCGGGACCTCGTCTCGGGCGCCGAGCACCTGGCCCTGACACCGGTGGGGCGCGCGGGCGGCTCCCTGGTGCGGGTGCACTCGGAGTGCCTGACGGGAGACGGCCTGGGTTCCCTGCGGTGCGACTGCGGCCCGCAGCTCGAGGCGTCGCTGCGCGCCGTGGCCGCCGAGGGCGGCGCCGTCGTGTACCTGCGGGGGCACGAGGGCCGGGGGATCGGCCTGGCGGCCAAGATCCAGGCGTACACGCTGCAGGACGCCGGGCGGGACACCGTCGAGGCCAACGTCGAGCTCGGGCTGCCGGTGGACGCGCGGGAGTACGGCGCGGCGTCGGCGATCCTGGCCGACCTCGACGTGGCCGGCGTGACCCTGCTGACGAACAACCCGGACAAGGTGACGGGCCTGCGGGCGGCGGGCACGGACGTCGTCGGGCGGCGCGGGCTGGTGGTGGGGCACGGCGTGCACAACCACCGGTACCTGGAGACCAAGCGACTCGTGATGGGGCACCGCCTCGGCGCGGTCGCCGTCACCGAGCCGGACCGGGTGCAGCGCCGGAATGACCTGAACAACACAGAGCTGGACCAGAACGAAGGAGCATGCGCATGAGCGGGGCTGGAGCACCCAACGTGATCGTCGACGGCACTGGACTGCGGGTGGTGCTGATCGCGGCGAGCTGGCACGAGCAGGTGATGGACGGCCTGCTGGCCGGCGCCCGCCGGGCGCTGGTGGCGTCGGGCGCCACGTGGACGGAGGTGCGGGTGCCGGGTTCGTTCGAGCTGCCCGTGGCCGCGGCGCGTGCCGCCGGGATCGGGGGAGGGCCGGCCGCGGACGCCGTCGTCGCGCTCGGCGTGGTGATCCGCGGGGGCACGCCGCACTTCGACTACGTGTGCTCGGCGGCGACGTCGGGCCTGACGGACGTGAGCGTGCGCACCGGGGTCCCGGTCGGGTTCGGCGTGCTGACCTGCGACGACGAGCAGCAGGCGCTGGACCGGGCGGGCCTGGAGGGGTCCAAGGAGGACAAGGGCGCGGAGGCCGTGGAGGCGGCGATCGCGACCGCGGCGACGCTGCGGGCCTTCGCGTCGAGCGCGGTCTGAGCCGCGCCGCCTGGTGTTGAGGTCCGCGGCGCGGAGACGCGCGGCGAGACGATCTGACGGAGCCGGTCCGGACCTGCGGGTCTGGACCGGCTCCGTCGTCCGCCCGGCCTCGCGGCGGTTCGCTGCTGTGGTTCGCTCACTTCCCCTCGTCTTCCCATCAATAAATAGTGTGCCAAGCGCCTTCGTCGCACCCACTGGACACAAGACGGTCGCCAACCAGCCGAAAGAAAGGGCGGCCTCGGCACACTGGTCGGATATGAGGAACACACGCGCCCGGCGGGCGGCAACGGTAGTGGTGACGACAGCGCTGGCCACGGTGCTGGCCGGCGGGCTGACGGGCTGCGCGGCCGCTGGCCTGCCCGGGGGAGCGGCCAACGAGACGGCGGGCGAGACAGCAGGCGAGCAGGCGGGCGACCCGACCGAGGAGGAGCTGCTCGAGGAGTCGCTCGATCAGATGGCGGGAGCCGCGTGCGTCGACTGGGTGCGGTTCGCCGACCCGGCCGAGGCGGCGTCCGCTGCCGGTGCCGTGCTCCTGGGGACAGTGGTGGAGCGGGACGGGACGGCCGAGCTGTACGGCGTGGAGGCGCACCGCTGGCTGTTCGACGTCGAGCAGGTGCTGGAGCGGCCCGACTCCGAGATCCCGGGCTGGGAGCCGCCGGAGGAGCTCAAGGTCTCGCCGGGGGAGCGCATCTCGGTGGTCTCGACGCCGGAGACGTGCGGCGGCCGGGACAGCGCGTACCCCGCCGGGGACCCGCTCGACCCGGACCCGGGCTCGGCCGCCGACGAGGGTGCGGGCCGGGTGATCGTGCTGCTCTCCGGCTCGACCGAGGACGGGTCGACCGACAGCGAGGTGGGCTTCCAGCTGATCACGCCGTTCCAGGGTGTCGTGCCGCCCGAGGGCGACGGCACGCTGCCGGCGGAGTGGCCCGCGAACCCCTGAGCGAAGACCTGCGGGACCGGGGCCGGAACGAGAGCCTGGCCACAACGTGGGACGGCGAGCGGTGGTGACCCCCTCGCCCGATTACTCTGAGCACGTGAAGACCTTCGAGACCCTGTTCGCCGAGCTGACCGAGAAGGCCGAGACCCGTCCCGCGGGTTCGGGCACCGTGGCCCAGCTGGACGCGGGCGTCCATGCGATCGGCAAGAAGGTCGTGGAGGAGGCCGCCGAGGTGTGGATGGCGGCGGAGTACCAGTCGGACAAGGAGACGGCGGAGGAGATCTCCCAGCTCCTTTACCACCTGCAGGTCCTGATGGTCGCCAAGGGACTGACCCTCGAGGACGTGTACACGCATCTGTAGCGAGGCTTCCGGGTCTCGGCAGGCTCGACCCGCTGGTCGGTCTGACCGCTGGTCGATCTGACCGCTGGTCGAGCTTGTCGAGACCCCGGACCTCGCACCCAGACCCGTCGTACACCCCGGAGAGGAACCAACCACATGCTGCGCATCGCCGTCCCCAACAAGGGTGCCCTGTCGGGCCCCGCTTCCGAGATGCTGCGCGAGGCGGGCTACCGCCAGCGCCGCGACACCCGTGAGCTTGTGCTCGCCGACCCCGAGAACGACGTCGAGTTCTTCTTCCTGCGCCCGCGCGACGTCGCGGTCTACGTGGGTACCGGCACCGTCGACGTCGGCATCACCGGCCGTGACCTGATGCTCGACTCGGGGGCCGACGCCGTCGAGCACCTCGGCCTCGGGTTCGCCCGCTCCACCTTCCGGTACGCGGCACCCGCCGGGCCCGGCGAGACCGACGCAGTGACCCGGATCGAGGACATCGCGGGACGCCGCGTGGCGTCGTCGTACACCACGCTCGTGGCACAGCACCTGGCGAAGCAGGGCGTCGAGCCCGCCGCCATCGTGCACCTGGACGGTGCCGTGGAGTCGAGCGTGCGTCTCGGCGTCGCGGACGTCATCGCGGACGTCGTCGAGACCGGCACCACGCTGCGGGCCGCGGGCCTGGAGGTCTTCGGTGACCCGATCCTGCGCTCGGAGGCCGTGCTGATCCGGCAGTCCGACGCCGAGGCGCCGGCCGGCCTGGACGTGCTGACCCGCCGGCTGGAGGGCGTGATCACCGCCCGCGAGTACGTGCTGATGGACTACGTGGTCCCCGAGTCCCGGCTGGAGCAGGCCGTGGCGATCACGCCCGGCAAGGAGTCCCCGACGGTCTCGGCGCAGCACCACAGCGACGCCCGCGCGGTGCGCGTCATGGTGCCGCGCAGCGAGACGAACCGGATCATGGACGCGCTGTACGACGTCGGGGCGCGCGCCATCATCGTGACCTCGATCCACGCCTCGCGGCTGTAGGACCGATGGGTGCCGGGTCGGGGAGCAGCGCGATCGGCCGCGGCCGGCGCGACGACCACTTCCGCACCTTCCGCGGCCGGTTCGGCACGCCGACGGCGTACGGGATCGCGCTGCTGTTCGCCGGCGGGTGCACGTTTGTCGCACTGGCGGCGAGCGGCCCCGGGGCGGACGCCGCCAACCGGATCTCGATCATCGTGTTCGGGCTGCTGGGCGCCCTGGTCGCCTGGCGGTTCGGCGCGGTGCGCGCGGTCCCGGACCGGACCGGGCTCACCGTCGTCAACTACGCGACCAGGCGCCGGCTGGACTGGCCCGAGATCGTGACGGTCCGCTTCGGGCCGAACGACCCGTGGGTGCACCTCGACCTGGCCGACGGCGACGTGCTCGCCGTCATGGGCATCCAGCGGGCCGACGGCGAGCACGGCATGGCCGAGGCGCGGCGTCTGGTGGCGCTGATCGCGGAGCTCGGCGAGGCGGCGGAGCCGGACCAGCGGTAGGCCCTGGCGAAGTAGAACCGGGGCGAAGTAGAACCAGGGCGAGATAGAACTGGGGCGAGATAGAACCGCATACGCTGCGGTTCTATCTCTGT
>NZ_JBHVEG010000204.1:0-10220 GCF_042802395.1 Promicromonospora sp. NPDC057488 | reverse complement strand
GGCGGAGCGCCGCTCAGTGGCGCGTCGCCTGCACGAACGTGACCGGGCCGTAGCGGTGCTCCACGTGCGCCACCTCGCGGGCGTCGGCGAACCCGGCGTCCGCGAGGAGGCGCACGAGGCCGCCCTCCAGGTTCCGGGCGGTGTGCGGGTTGCCGGCGACGGCGGCGTGCCCCCGGCCGTGCCCGCGCACCCGGCCGTACGCGCCGGTGCTGCCGGGGCCGCGCCGGGAGCCGCGGCCGTGCTCGTGGCCGTGCCCGTGCTCGTGGCCGTGCTCGCCGCCGGAACCGTCCGCGCTGCCGAAGTCGACGATCGTCACGCGCCCGCCCGGCCGGAGCGCGCGGAACGCCTCGTGCGCGAACCGCACCCGCGCGTCGTCGGGCACGTGGTGCAGGGCGAGGGCGGAGACGACGTGGTCGAGTGAGCCGTCGTCGACCGGGAGCCGGTCGGCGAAGCCCTGGACCAGCGTGAGCGGGACGCGGCGCCGGGCCGCCTTGCGGGCCGCGATGCGGAGGGCCGCGGCGTCCGGGTCCAGGCCCGTGATGCGTGCGGCCGGCTGCGCGCGGAGCACGGCGAGCGAGAGGTTCGCGGTGCCGCAGCCGAGGTCGAGCACGGACTCGCCCGGGGCGACGTCCGCGAGCGCCGCCGCCCGGTCGTGCAGGGGCCGCACCCGGGAGAGCCGGGTGAACGAGTCGTAGAGCGGGAGCAGCCAGGGCCGGCCCATGCCGGGCAGGAACTCGCGCCCGCGTTCCTCCGGGGTGCGGGGGTCGATGATCCGCACGGTGCTGCTGTCGTTCATGCCGGGTGCCTTCCGTCCGGGTACCCGCGCCGGGCGGCGCGGGCCGGCCGTGCCGGCCGCCACCTCCAGCATTGGACATCCTGCGGCGCGGTGGCAGCACGGAAGTCGGTCTCGATCGGACGATCTTCGGTCGGGCGGGTGCGGCCGAAGGTCGGTAGCGTCGGGGGCGTCGCGACGGAGGGGGACGCATGGCAGGGGAACGGAGCGAGTCGGCGCTGACGGTGGTGATCGCGTTCGGGGCCAACTTCGCGGTGGCGGTCGCCAAGTCGGTAGCGGCGGTGCTGACGGGTTCGGCGTCGATGGTGGCCGAGGCCGCCCACTCCTGGGCCGACACGGGCAACGAGGTGTTCCTGCTGGTCGCGGAGCGCAAAGCGGCGCGGCCGCCGGACCGCGAGCGCCCGCTCGGCTACGGCCGGGAGGCGTACGTGTGGTCGATGCTGGCCGCGCTCGGCCTGTTCCTGGCCGGCGGCGTCGTGTCGGTCTACCACGGCATCCACGCCTTCGGTGAGACCGAGGAGGCCACGGACTACGGCATCGGCTACCTCGTCCTGGCGGTCGCCTTCTGCCTGGAGGGCTTCTCGTTCGCGCAGGCCTACCGGCGCACGCGTGCGGAGGCGCGCAAGCTGGGCCGGGACCTGCTGGACCACGCGCTGGCGACGTCCGACCCCACGCTCCGGGCGGTGCTCGCGGAGGACTCGGCGGCGCTCGTCGGCCTGGTGATCGCGGCCGCGGGTATGGGGCTGCACCAGGTCACGGGCGACGCCCGGTACGACGCGATCGGCTCGGTGCTCGTGGGGGTGCTGCTGTGCGTCGTGGCGTGGGTGCTGTTCGACCGCAACCGGCGGTTCCTCACGGGCGAGGTCGCCGACGAGCAGATCCACCAGGCGGTGCGGGAGCGGATCGAGGCGCTGCCGGGCGTGGAGCACGTGGGTCACCTGCGGCTCGAGTTCGTGGGCCCGCGGCAGATCCTGCTGGTCGCGAGCATCGACCTGCCGGGCGACGAGTCGGAGTCGCACGTCGCGGTCCGGCTGCGGGCGCTGGAGGGGCAGCTGGAGCGCGCGCCGCAGATCGTCGACGCCGTGCTCACCCTCGCGGTGCCGGGCGACCGGTGATGACGCCCCGCTCCGGGGACGGCGGCCCGCCCCCGCTGCGCACCCCGTCCAGCGTCCGCACGGTGCGGCCGGACGGCACCCCGGTGTACCGGTACCAGCCGCGCCTCGGCATGCCGCCGGTGAACGTCAACCTGCACGACGGCGCGGACGAGCACCCGCACCCGCCACCCGGGCACCGGCACGCCCACGACTTCTACGTGCTCGTGCTCATCGAGCGCGGCACGCGCGGGGACGACGGCGCGCACGACGGCGACCTGTTCGCCGTCCCGCCCGGCCGCACGATCGACCCCGGGACGGTCCAGGGCTTCGCCGGCTCACGGGCGTGGACGCTGGCCTTCACGCCCGACGCCGTCCCCTCGCTCGCCTCGGTCTCACCGCTGGCCTGGGCGCACCACCCGCTCCTGGCGCTGTTCGAGGCGGAGCCCGCAGGGCCGGGCGCCGCCGACCGCCCACCGGCCCTGAGCGCGAACGTCCCCGCGGACGAGCGGCCGCGCTGGTCGGCCTGGCTCACGGAGCTGCACGAGGAGCTCGCCGGGCCCGGCCGGCTCGGCGCGCGGGACGCGGCGTCGGCCCTGCTGACGCGGATCCTGATCGGGGCGGCGCGGCTGGCGCCGTCGGCCCCCGCCCCGCCCGACCCGCTGGTGACGCGCGTCTTCGACGAGATCGAGTCGACGTTCCGCGACCCGGTCTCCGCGGCCGACGTCGCGGGTGCGCTGGGCTACACGCCCGGCTACCTGACCACGGCGGTCCGCGAGCGCACGGGCCGCACGCTGCTGGAGTGGATCACCGAGCGGCGCATGACCGAGGTGCGCCGGATGCTGCGGGACACCGACCTGCCGCTGGCCGTCGTCGCGGCGCGGACCGGCCTGCGGGACGCCACCTATCTGGTGCGCCGGTTCAAGGATCGGTACGGGATCACACCCGACCGCTGGCGGCGGACCGAGCGGGCCTAGGCTCGTGCGTGAGTTCAGGTCTGCTATCGGCTAGTTTTGGGGCACGCATCGGCCGGGCCGATGTGTGCCATCCCATCGAAGGAGCCCTCACCATGTCTCGCAACCGCGCCCTCCTCACGGCTACCGCGGCCTCGGCCGCCCTGCTGGCCCTGACCGGCTGTGGCAGCTCCGGCGAGTCGAGCGGTGCCGGCGACGAGCTCGGCCTGTCCGGGGACACGCTGGTCGTCGCCACCGAGGGCACCTACCGCCCGTTCAGCTACCACGACGAGACGGGCGAGCTCGTGGGCTACGACGTCGAGGTCGCCCAGGCCGTGGCCGAGAACCTGGGCCTGGAGGTCGAGTTCCAGGAGACCCAGTGGGACGCGATCTTCACGGGCCTGGACGCCGGCCGCTTCGACACGATCGCCAACCAGGTGACCATCACCCCGGAGCGCGAGGAGAAGTACGTCTTCTCGACCCCGTACACGGTCTCGACGGGTGTGCTCGTCGTCGCCGCGGACAACGACGACATCACCAGCTTCGCGGACCTGGACGGCAAGACCACCGCGCAGTCCCTGACCAGCAACTGGAACGACCTCGCCAAGGAGAACGGCGCGAAGGTCGAGGCCGTCGAGGGCTGGGCACAGGCCGTCGCCCTCCTGGAGCAGGGCCGCGTGGACGCCACGATCAACGACAGCCTGACCTACCTCGACTACGCGAACACCGAGGACGCCTCGGGCATCAAGGTCGCGGCGGAGACCGACGAGGAGTCGCAGTCCGCGTTCGTCGTGACGCCGGAGCGCGAGGCCCTGGCCACCGCGATCGACGGTGCCCTCGACGAGCTGCAGGCCGACGGCACCCTGACCGAGCTGGGCGAGAAGTACTTCGGTGAGGACGTCTCCCAGTGACGCTCGGCGTACGGCAGGGCGCGGGGCGCGGTACGGCGCCCCGCGCGGCAGCCGGCGCGGCGTCCCGCGCCGGGCACCGCTGACGGCGCGGGGGGAGACACATGGACTGGCAGCTCGTCGTCGACTCGTTCTGGCCGCTCCTGCTGGGCGGCCTCACGGGCACGATCCCGCTCGCGCTGGCCTCGTTCGCGATCGGCCTGGTGCTGGCGCTGATCGTGGCGCTGCTGCGGCTCTCGCCCAACCCGGTGCTGGCCTGGATCGGCCGGGCGTACGTCTCGGTGATCCGCGGCACGCCGCTCCTGGTGCAGCTGTTCGTGATCTTCTACGGCATGCCGGAGATCGGCATCCGCCTGGACCCGTGGCCGAGCGCGATCATCGCGTTCTCCCTGAACGTGGGCGGCTACGCGGCCGAGGTGGTGCGCGCCGCGATCCTCTCGGTGCCCAAGGGGCAGTGGGAGGCGGGGTGGACCATCGGCATGTCGCCCGCCCGGTCCCTGAGCCGGATCATCCTGCCCCAGGCCGCCCGGGTGTCCGTGCCGCCGCTGTCGAACACGTTCATCTCGCTGGTCAAGGACACGTCGCTCGCGTCGCTCATCCTGGTGACCGAGCTGTTCCGCAAGGCCCAGGAGATCGCCGCGTTCTCGAGCGAGTTCATGACGGTCTACCTGGAGGCGGCCTTCATCTACTGGATGTTCTGCACGGTGCTGTCCGCGGGGCAGAACGCACTCGAGAAGAGGCTGGACCGCTATGTCGCACACTGAGGACCGCAAGCGGGGCACCCTCCTGGCCGCCCGCGGCATCCACAAGTCCTTCGGCACCAACCACGTGCTGCGCGGGGTGGACCTGGAGGTGGGCCGCGGCGACGTCGTCGCGCTGATCGGTGCCTCCGGCAGCGGCAAGACGACGGTGCTGCGCTCGCTCAACGGCCTGGAGACGCCGGACGCCGGGGTGCTGGAGTTCGACGACGGCCCCGTGGTCGACTTCGGCGCCCAGGCCACGGCGCAGGCCAGGGGCCGGCGCGACGTCGCGCGGACGGCGAAGACCAACCGCGCGGCCCTGCGGGACCGGTCGGCGATGGTGTTCCAGCACCACAACCTGTTCCCGCACCGCACGGTGCTGGAGAACGTGATCGAGGGCCCCACCCAGGTCCAGCGGGTCCCGCGGGCGACGGCGGTCGGCCGCGGCGAGGAGCTCCTGGCCCGCGTCGGGCTCGCCGACAAGCGCGACGCCTACCCGCACGAGCTGTCCGGCGGCCAGCAGCAGCGCGTCGGCATCGTGCGCGCGCTCGCGCTCCAGCCCGACCTGCTGCTGTTCGACGAGCCGACGTCCGCCCTCGACCCCGAGCTGGTGGGCGAGGTGCTGACGGTGATGAAGGAGCTCGCCGAGGAGGGCTGGACCATGGTGGTGGTCACCCACGAGCTGCAGTTCGCGCGCCAGGTCGCCTCGGAGGTGCTGTTCCTCGACGGCGGCGTGGTGGTCGAGCGAGGCGCGCCCGCGCAGATCTTCACGGACCCGACCGAGGAGCGCACCCGCCGGTTCCTGCAGCGGGTGCTCCACCCCCTGGACTGACGCCGCGCCGGGCCGGCCCTGACAGTCCCCCCTGTGGCTGGCCCCTCCCCTTTGAGGTCTAAGTTTCTTCGCTTTGAGTCGCCTCAAAGCGAAGAAACTTAGACCTCGAAAGGGACCGGCGCACGGGCCCCGCCTAGACCAGCGCGGCCCGGCGGGGCAGCGCGTAACCCAGGGCGAAGACGGCGAGCGCCGCCGCGGCGGCCGCGGCGCCGAGCAGGTCCAGCCACGCCGCGCCCAACGGCAGCACCGACGCGCCGACGACGGGCGCGATCGCGATCCCGACGTACATCGCCGTCGAGTACCACGACAGGGACACCCCGGCGACGGCGGGGTCGACGTCGACCAGGCGGTGCTGGATGGGCACCAGGGCCGCCGCGGTGGCCAGGCCCCAGACGCCGAACAGGACGGCGGTGCCCACGTACGAGTCCGCGGCCACGAAGAGCGCGGCGAGGGAGACGGCGACCACCGCGAGGGCGGTGAGCGCGGTGGGCCGCGCCCCGAGCCGGTCGGTCAGGGAGCCGCCCAGCCAGTTGCCGACGAGGCCGGCGACGCCGAAGACCAGCAGGAGCGTCGCGAGCGCCGTGCCGCTACCGCCGGTCACGCCGCTGGTCACGGCCGAGCTGAAGATGTAGACCATGTTGAACGCGGCGGTGAAGAGCAGAGCCGTCATCAGGGCCAGGCCGATCCGGACGTCGCGGAGCACGGCGAACCGGGCGGCGAGCCCGGGCACGGACCCGGTCGGCACCGTACGCATGAACAGCGCGACGACGCCGGCGAGCACCGCCGCGAGCGCCGCGAGGATGCCGAGCGCGAGCCGCCAGCTGCCGAGGGCCGCGAGCGCCGTGCCCAGCGGGGAGCCGACGGCGGTCGCGAGCATGAACCCGAGGCCGACGACGCCGAGCGCGCGCCCCCGCTGCTCAGGCGGCACGAGGGTGGGGGCGGCCGCCATCGCGGCGGGCATGAGCGCGGCGCCGCCGAGCGCGGCGACGACGCGGCCGGCCGTGAAGATCGCGAGGTCACCGGCGATGGCCGAGAGAGCGATGCCCGCGGCGATGAGACCCATGCCCGCGCCCATCAGGGCGGCGCGGGACGCACGGGCGAACAGCACGGAGACCACGGGCGCGAGCACCGCGACGATGATCGCGTACCAGGAGATGGAGTAGCTGACGGCACCGGCGGTCGCGCCGATCCCCGTCGCGATCTGCGGCAGCACGCCCGCGATGACGAACGCGTTGGTGCCGACCACGAACAGCGCCGCCGCGATCACGCCGATCCGGAGATAGGCGCCGCGCGGCGCGTATGATTGTTCGATGAACGTCATACCGTCGAGCGTACGTGATAGTTCGATGGTTGTCGAACCGTTGGCCCGGACCGATGCCCCGGAGGTGCGTCATGGGTGACTACCCGAGCCCGGACATGACCGAGGTCGAGCTCGTCGACGTGCTCAAGGCCCTCGGTGATCCGGTGCGCCTGCGGATCGTGCACACGCTGGCCGACGGCCAGCCCAAGCCCAAGACCGTCGACGGCTGGGGCCTGGACCTCACGAAGTCGACCATGTCGCACCACTTCCGCACGCTCCGCGAGGCCGGGCTCACGCGCACGATCGTGCACGGCCGTACGCACGCCATCCAGCTCCGCCGCGACGAGCTCGACGACAAGTTCCCGGGCCTGATCGCCGCCGTGCTCGCCGAGAGCTGACCACCGGGCCCCGCTCCGGTCACCCCTGACGCGGCAGCGGTTCCAGCGCGGCCAGCACCTGGTCCCGGCTCGGGGCGGCGCCGGCCAGCACCACCCGGCCCGGCCGCGCGCCGAGCACCACCACGCGGTCGGCCAGGGCGAGGGCCTCGTCGACGTCGTGCGTCACGAGCACCACGGCCCGCTGCCCGACGCCGGCGGCCGACGCGCCCGGGCGGCCGGCGTCGGCGAGCCCGACCCCCGCCAGCCACTCGTTCATCCGCCGCCGCGTGATCGGGTCCAGCGCACCGAACGGCTCGTCGAGCAGCAGCACGGGCCGCCCGGCCAGGCAGGTGCGCAGCAGCGCGAGCCGCTGCCGCATCCCGCCCGACAGCTCGTGGGGCCACGCCCGCTCGAAGCCCGCCAGGCCGAACGTCTCGAACAGCTCGGCGGCGCGCGCCTCGGCGTCGGCCCGCGGCACCCGGGCGATCCGGGCGCCGAGCAGGGCGTTGGACCATGCCCGGCGCCACGGCAGCAGCCCGTCCCGCTGCGGCATCCACGCGGTCGCCGCCGCACCGTCCGGCAAGACGGGGAGCGTGAGCTCCCCCGAGACCGCCGCGCCCGGCGGCAGCATGCCGCCGAGCGCGCGCAGCAGCGTCGACTTGCCGCACCCCGACGGGCCGACGACGGCGACGAACTCGCCGTCGGCCACCGCGAGGTCCACGCCGTCCAGGGCCAGGACGTCGCCGAACCGGACGCTCAGCCCGCGCGCCGAGAGCACGCTCACGGCTGGCCGGCCGCGTCGGCGTCGGAAGCGCCCGGCAGGTAGTCGTCGGTCCAGGCGGCGTCCGTGTCGAACCCTGGCTCGGTCAGTCCCTCCTCCTCGAGGAACCCGACGAACCCGTCCCACACGTCGGCGCGCTGCACGCCCCAGTCGCCCGACGCGTACTGCGGGCCGAGCCACCGCGCGCTCGCCCCGACCAGCTCTGGGTCGAGCTCAGGAGCGGCCTCCAGCAGCACCTGGGCCGCCCGGTCGGGGTCGGCCGCCGCTTCGTCGTACCCGCGCGCGAGCGCGGCCAGGAACCCGCGGGCGACGTCAGGCTCCTCGTCGAGCAGCGACCGGGACGTCGCCACGAGCGGCGTGTACCAGTCGGGGATGCAGTCGAGGTGGTCGCGGAACGCGATGGTGTCGACGTCGAGCCCGTCCACCTCGCCCAGCCGGATCGTGTCCCAGGCGTCGAACACCCAGGCGGTGTCGAACTGGTCCTCGGTGAGGCCGATGCGGAAGTCGTCGCTGACCAGCGGCGTGAACTCGACCTGCGCGGGATCGCCCCCGTCGCACTCCACGAGCTTGCTGATCAGGGCCTTCTCGAGGTCGGACTCGTAGGACCCGTACCGCTTGCCCTCCAGGTCCCTGGGCCGCGTGATCCCGTCGTCCGTGAGGCTGATCAGGGACGACGTGTTGTGCTCGAGCACGGTCGCGACGGAGACGACGTCGGCGCCCGCCGCCCGCGCCGGGACCAGGCCCTCCGCCACGGAGTACGCGAAGTCGGCCTGGCCCGCCGCGACGAGCTGCAGACCCGAGGTCTCGCCGGGCTCGACGATCTCGACGTCGAGCCCCTCCTCCTCGAACCAGCCCTCGGCCTGGGCCAGGTAGAGGCCGGAGTGATTGGTGTTGGGCGTCCAGTCGAGCACGACGGTGACCTCGCGCAGGCCGCCGTCGGACGCCGCGTCGGTGGTGCCCGCGGCGGCACCACAGCCCGCGAGCGCCAGCGGCGCGATCGCGGCGAGGGCCAGGGCGGGGGTACGGGACAGGTTCATGATTTTCCTCTCTGCCACGGCGTCGCGACGCGCGTGAGCGCGGCGACGAGGGCGAAGAACAGGCCGGACAGGAGGGCGATCAGGACGACGCCCACGAAGATCTGGTCCACGGCGTACGCCTTGCGGGACCGCTGCACGAACACGCCGAGGCCGGACTGCCCGGCGAGGTACTCGGCGACCACGGCCGCGCCCACCGCGTAGGTCGCGGCGACCCGCAGGCCCGCGAGCGCGCCGGGCACCGACGCCGGCAGGTGGACCAGCAGGAACTGGTCCAGGCGGGTGCCGCCCAGGCCGGCGACCATGTCGGAGTGCTCGGCGTCGACGGCGCGCATCGCACCCACCGCCGAGACCAGGACGGGAAAGAAGACGGTGAGCGACACCAGGATCACCTTGGGCAGCAGGCCGAAGCCCGCCCACAGGATCATCAGCGGCGCGAGCACGACGACCGGGACCGTCTGCGTGAGCACGACGAGCGGGTACACCGCGTCGCCGGTCACGCGGGAGGCCGTCACCACGATGCTCAGCAGCAGGCCGGCGACCGCGCCGAGCGCGAGCCCGGCGGCGGCCTCGGTCAGCGTGGTCACGACGTGCGGCCCGAGCAGCGGCGCCACCTCGACGGCGGTGCGCGCCACCTGCGACGGCGCGGGCAGCACGAACTCGGGCACGTCCGCGAGGCGCACCCAGGCCTCCCACACCGTGAGCAGCGCCGCGACGGTCAGCAGCGGGGCGAGCACGCGCCCGGCAACCCGCCGCCGCCGAGCGCGCCGGACGTCCCGCTCGGGCCGGACTCCCCGCTCGGGCCGGACCGCCCGGCTCACGCCCGGAACTTGGTGACGAGGTCCGCGATGGTGGGGCCGGCGTCGTCGGCGCCCTGGCTGACCTTGATGTTGGACTGGACGCCGTCCGCGCCGGCGGCGAGCGTCGCCTCGTGGACGGCGCGCAGCAGCGCCCACACCTCGTCGGGGCTGCCCTGGACGAACGTGCCCATGGCGCCCACCTCGTAGGTGAGCCCGGACGCCTCGATGACGGCGATGGCGGCGTCCACGTACGCGTACCGCGCGTCGGGCGTGCCGCTGGGGCGGGGAGAGACCTGGATCTCGGCGAGCATGTGCGACCTCCGTGCACGGGCATGCCAGAGGTCGCCGGTTCCCGACGGGGGGCGCGCGACCACGCCCCCTGCGCAGGGGACGGCCTCGACCGAACGCCCGTGCCGTCAGGCACGTCCTTCCGCTGGCATTACCCAGTTCAAGTGATCGGGTCGACGGCGTCGGGCGTGGTGCCCAGGCCTTCCTCTCAGCCCGGCTACCCCGAGCTCCCCGCGTTGGCGGGGCCACGGTACCGCTGGTCGTGGGAGATGCGGAAGCCTGCAAACCTTCGAGGCCCGGGTTTCTTCGCTTTGAGACTGCTC
>NZ_JBHVEG010000203.1:0-10410 GCF_042802395.1 Promicromonospora sp. NPDC057488 | reverse complement strand
AGCTTGTCGAGACCCGGGTCTCGACAAGCTCGACCAGCGCCGGGCCCAGCGGCGCACACCAGCGGCTCAGCTGCTGCCCGCCGTCGCCGCGCCCGTCGTCGCCACCATGGTCGCGACCATCACCGCGTTGACCTCGTCGATCGCCCGCTTGACCGCGCTGCCGGCCCACTGCGACTCCGAGATCTCCTTGCCGCGCCGCTTGAGCGCCCGCCGGTCCTGGTCCGGGAAGACCTTGCGGGTCAGGTCGGTCGCGTGCAGCAGCGAGACCAGGGCCGCCGTCGGCTCGTCCAGGTCCGAGCTCCCGGTCAGCACGGCCAGCACCCGCTCCCGGACGGCGGCCTCCGGCGCCGGGTCGTGCGCCTTCCAGGTGGTGCTCGGGAACAGCCCGAGCACCTTGACCTGCTCCTCGCGCAGCACGCCCCGGGCCGCCAGCCCCTGCTGCAGCGCGTCGCGCAGCGTGCGGGCGAAGCTGCCCTGACCGATCTTCCGGATCGCGTCCTTGGGCCTGCGGCCCTCCAGCAGCTCGAGGATCTCGCGCTCCACCGGGTCGGACGGCGTGGCCCGGCCGGTCGCGCGGAACCTGCCCCGCTGACCGCCGTCGACGCCGTCGGACACGTCGAGCGCGCCCTGCAGCGTGAGCCCGGCGACGGCGGCACCGGCGAGCGCGAACTGCAGGTGCTGCCCGCTGAGCAGGGGGCGCCCCGAGGCGTCGTCGAGCGCGAGGAGCAGGTACTCCTCGGCGAGGCTGAGTTCCATGGCGGTCTCCCGGTCGTCGGCGTCGTGGGGCTGGGCCCTCGGGACCAGCAGACCACGGCGGGCCCGGCCGCGGGATCCGCCGCGGGGATGACGGCGGCCCGCCGCCGGACGGAGAAACCTGCCCAGGGTGAAACAGCCCGCCTGCATGGAATTAGCCGGACTTGGGAGTTTCGTTCCCCTAACCGGGCGAAAGCGGCAGACTCGTTACCGGAATGTGACGTGTCCGCCTGTCTGTCTGGTATTTGTGAGCGCTAACATTCCAACCGGGCACAAAGCCGCTAGCACTCGCACGATGCCGTGCGAGATCTCAAGGAGGAGACATGGCACGCACGACCCTGACCCGTACCGTTCTGGCCGCAGTGTCGGCAGCCTCGCTGTTCGCCCTCGGTGCGTGCAGCTCGGACGCCGGCACGGAGGCCGCGGGCGGCGGCGACACCGCCGCAGCTGACGACGGCGTCATCACGCTCGGTTTCTCCCAGGTGGGCGCGGAGTCCGGCTGGCGCGCCGCCAACACGAAGTCGATCCAGGACACGCTCACCGCGGAGAACGGCTTCGACCTCAAGTTCTCCGACGCGCAGCAGAAGCAGGAGAACCAGATCCAGGCCATCCGCTCGTACATCACCCAGGGCGTGGACGTCATCGCGTTCTCCCCGGTGGTCGAGACCGGCTGGGACGCCGTCCTCCAGGAGGCCAAGACCGCGGGCATCCCCGTGATCCTCACGGACCGCGCCGTCGACTCCAGCGACGAGACCCTGTACGAGTCCTTCATCGGCTCGGACTTCGTGCTCGAGGGCGAGACGGCCGGCCAGTGGGCCGTCGAGCAGTACGACGGCGAGGGCTACAAGGCGGTCGAGCTCCAGGGCACCACCGGCGCCGCGCCGGCGATCGACCGCAAGGAGGGCTTCGAGTCCGCCATCGAGGGCTCCGACATCGAGATCATCGACAGCCAGACCGGCAACTTCACGCGCGCCGAGGGCAAGACCGTCATGGAGGGCTTCCTCAACGCCCACGACGACATCGACCTCGTGTTCGCGCACAACGACGACATGGGTCTCGGCGCGATCGAGGCGATCGAGGCGGCCGGCATGACGCCGGGCGAGGACATCAAGATCATCACGATCGACGCCGTCAAGGACGGCATGCAGGCGCTCGCCGACGGCAAGATCAACTACATCGTCGAGTGCAACCCGCTGCTCGGCCCGGACCTGGCGGACATCGCCAAGAAGGTCCTCGCCGGCGAGGAGGTCGAGAAGCGCATCGTCGTCAAGGACGAGGCGTTCGACCAGGCGGCGGCCAAGGAAGCGCTGCCCACCCGCGAGTACTGACCCCCGCCGCCGGCCGCTCGTGGTCGTGAGCCCGTGCGCCGGTCGAGCTCCGCTCGCCCGGCGCACGGGTTCGCCGCCCGGCGGCCACGCACGTAAGAAGGTCGAGGATGACCCAGCAGACCACACCACCCGTCGTCGAGATGACCGGCATCAGCGTCGAGTTCCCGCCGGTCAAGGCCCTCGACGGTGTTGACTTCAGCCTGCGCCCCGGCGAGATCCACGCCCTCATGGGCGAGAACGGCGCGGGCAAGTCCACCCTGATCAAGGCCCTCACGGGCATCCACTCGCCGACGGCGGGGACCATCCGCGTGGACGGCGTCGAGCGTCGGTTCTCCGGCCCCGCCGACGCCCGGGCCCACGGCGTGAGCACCGTGTACCAGGAGGTCAACCTCTGCGAGAACCTCACGGTCGCGGAGAACATCATGCTCGGCGCGGAACCGCGCGTGCTGGGCGGCCTGAACTGGCGGGCGATCCGCCGGCAGGCGGCCACGCACCTGAGGCGGATGGGCCTGGACATCGACCCGGCGTCGTCCCTGGGGTCGCACTCGCTGGCCGTGCAGCAGCTCGTGGCGATCTGCCGGGCCACGGTGGGGGACTGCAAGGTGCTGATCCTCGACGAGCCCACCTCCAGCCTGGACACCGACGAGGTGGCCCACCTGTTCACCGTCATGCGCGCCCTGCGCGACGACGGCGTGGCGATCCTGTTCGTGAGCCACTTCCTGGACCAGGTGTACGAGGTCTCCGACCGCATGACGGTGCTGCGCAACGGCACCCTCGTGGGGGAGTACGTGACCGCCGAGCTGCCCGCGTCCGAGCTGGTGCAGCACATGATCGGCCGGTCCATGGACGTGCTGGAGGCCGCCGAGGAGGTGCTGGAGCAGGCCGAGCGGCCCGCTGACTCGACCCCGCTGCTGCAGGTGGTGGGCCTGGGCCGCAAGGGTTCGGTGCAGCCGTTCGACCTCGACCTCTACGAGGGCGAGGTGGTCGGCCTGGCCGGGCTGCTCGGCTCGGGCCGCACGGAGCTGGCGCGCCTGCTCACGGGCGCCGACCGCGCCGACGCCGGACAGGCCCTCGTGTCCGGCCGGCCGACGCGCCTGCGCAACCCGCGCGCGGCCATGCGCCATCGGATCGCGTACACGTCCGAGGACCGCAAGGGCGAGGGCGTCGTGGACGGCCTGACCGTGCGGGAGAACATCGTGCTCGCCCTCCAGGCGGAGCGCGGCTGGATGCGGCCGCTGCCCCGCAGGCAGGTGGACGAGCTGGTCGCGAAGTACATCCAGCAGCTCGGCATCCGGCCCGCCGACCCGGAGGCGCTGTTGCGCAACCTGTCCGGCGGCAACCAGCAGAAGGTGCTGCTCGCCCGGTGGCTCGCCACCGCCCCGAAGCTGCTCGTGCTCGACGAGCCGACGCGCGGCATCGACGTCGGCGCCAAGGCGGAGATCCAGAAGCTGGTGGCCGAGCTGGCCGCCGACGGCATGTCCGTCGTCTTCATCTCCGCCGAGCTGGAGGAGGTGCTGCGCATCTCGCACCGCATCGCGGTGCTGCGCGACCGCCGCAAGGTGGCGGAGATCGACGGCAACCGCGCGTCGATGGACCAGGTTGTCGAGCTCATCGCGGGAGGTGGGGCAGCGTGAGGGACGTACTGCGGCACCATCTGTTCTGGCCGGTGGCCGCGCTGGTCGCGCTGCTGGTCGCCAACACGGTCGCCCGGCCGAGCTTCCTGGCGGTCACCGTCCGGGACGGGCACCTGTTCGGCGCCCCGATCGACATCCTGCGCACGACGGCGCCCCTGCTGCTCGTCGCCCTGGGCATGACCCTGGTCATCGCGACGCGCGGCATCGACCTCTCGGTCGGCGCGGTGGTCGCGGTCTCGGGGGCGGTCGCGCTGTCGCACATCGCGTCGTCGCCGAACCCGGACTCGCCCGTCACCGTGCTCACCGCCATCGCACTGGCCCTGGTGCTGTGCCTGCTGCTGGGCGTGTGGAACGGGTTCCTGGTCTCGGTGCTCGGCATCCAGCCGATCATCGCGACGCTCATCCTGATGACGGCCGGCCGCGGCGTCGCCATGCTCATCACCGGCGGCATGATCACCACCGTCAACAGCGCGCCGTTCAAGGTGCTGGGCTCCGGGTTCTGGCTCGGCCTGCCCGCCGCCGCGGTCCTCGCGTTCGGCGTGTTCGCCGTGGTCGCGTTCGTGGTGCGGCGCACCGCGCTCGGCATGCTGCTGGAGGCCACGGGCATCAACCCGGCCGCGAGCCGGCTGTCCGGCGTCCGCTCCCGGACGCTGACCTGGACCGTGTATGCGGCGTCGGGCCTGTTCGCCGGCCTGGCCGGCCTGCTGATCAGCGCCGACACGATGGCGGCCGACGCCAACAACGCCGGCCTGTTCATCGAGCTCGACGCGATCCTCGCGGTGGTCATCGGCGGGACGGCGCTCTCGGGCGGCAAGTTCAACCTGTCGGGCACCCTGGTCGGCGCGCTGGTCATCGCCACCCTCGAGCGGACCGTCACCGTGCTCGGCATCTCGCCGCTGGTCACGCCTCTGTTCATGGCCCTGGTCGTCATCGCGGTGACGCTGCTCCAGTCGCCCAGGATGCGGGAGCGGCTCACGGCGGCCCGACGGCGCCAGACCATGGCACCTGCCGAGCCGCGGCCCACCGCACGCCCCGACTCGACCCCCGACTCGACGGAGGTGAAGGCCTGATGACGACGTCGGCCCCCGCGCCCGGCGCGGCCCCCACGGAACCCGTGACCCGCAAGACCGGCGCCCGGAAGCTCCCCGTCCGGCTGGACCGGCGCTACCTGCCGGTGCTGGGCACGTTCGTGGTGCTCGCCCTCATGCTGATCGTGGGCGGCACCAGGTACGAGAACTTCCTGACGCCCGCCGTGATCTCCAACCTGTTCATCAACAACGCGCACCTCATCGTGCTCGCGGTGGGGATGACCTTCGTGATCCTCACCGGCGGCATCGACCTGTCGGTCGGGTCGGTGCTCGCGCTGTCCACGGTGATCACCGCCGCCCTGCTCCAGGCCGGCCTGCCGGTGGCCGTGGTGCTCCCGCTCGCCGTGGGCGCCGGGACGGTGATCGGCCTGGCGCACGGCGTGATGATCCACTACTTCCAGGTGCAGCCGTTCGTGGCCACGCTCGCGGGCATGTTCTTCGCGCGCGGGCTGTGCTTCCTCATCGCGCCCGAGTCCATCGCGATCGACGACCCGTCGTTCGTGGCGCTCGCGAGCTGGGTGCAGATCTTCGGTGAGTGGCGCATGACCTCCAGCGTGCTGATCGCGCTGATCGTGGTGGGCCTCGGCTTCCTGGTGCTGCACTTCACGCGGTTCGGCCGCACCGTCTACGCGATCGGCGGCGGCGAGCAGTCCGCGCTGCTCATGGGCCTGCCCGTGGCCCGCACCAAGGTGCTCGCGTACGTCGTCAGCGGCACCTGCGCCGGGCTCGGCGGGCTGCTGTTCGCGATGTTCTCGCGGTCCGGCTACTCGCTGACCGGCGTGGCGATGGAGCTCGACGCCATCGCGGCCGTCGTCATCGGCGGCACGCTGCTCACGGGCGGCACCGGGTTCGTGCTCGGCTCCGTGCTGGGCGTGCTGGTGCTGGGCCTGATCCAGACCATCATCACGTTCGAGGGCACCCTCAGCTCCTGGTGGACCAAGATCGTCATCGGCGTGCTGCTGCTGATCTTCGTGGCCCTCCAGCGGGTGCTGAGCCTCCGCCGCACCTGACGAGTACCCCGCCCCTGACCCGCCGCACCGGTTGCGCCGGGTCAGGGGCGGGGGTCCTACCCATCCGAGAGCCACAACGACGTGACGAGAGGAATTACAACGATGAAGAGATCGACGAGACGCAGGACCGCCCTGGTGGCGGCCGCACTGAGCCTCGGTCTGGTGGCCCCCGCGGTCGCGGCGGCAACGACGCCCGCCGTCGTCCCGGCCGGACCGGCCACCCAAGCCGCAGCCGACGCCGACCACGCCGCCTACTTCTTCCCCTACTTCACCGGGGAGTCCACCGCCGACGGCGAGACCATCTCGTTCGCCGTCTCGGACGGGCCCGACCCGCTGGAGTGGACCACGCTCAACGGCGGCGAGCCGGTGCTCTCCTCCGACCTGGGGACCAAGGGGCTGCGCGACCCGTTCCTGATCCGCGGCGGGGACGGCACGTACTACCTGCTCGCCACCGACCTGCAGATCTACGGCGGCGGCAACTTCGGCGACGCCCAGGAGACCGGCAGCCGGTCGATCATGGTCTGGGAGTCCACCGACCTGGTGAACTGGGGCGAGCAGCGCGAGATCGAGCTCGCGCCCGAGAACGCCGGCAACCTGTGGGCCCCCGAGGCGTACTGGGACGAGGCGGCGGGGGAGTTCGTCGTCTACTGGGCCTCGGCGCTCTACCCCGAGGACGTCCCGCCCGCCGAGCGCGACATCCGCGACTCCTACCAGCGCATGCTGTACGCGACCACCACCGACTTCGAGACCTTCTCGGAGCCGCAGGCCTGGATCGACGAGCCGCAGGGTGACGGCCTGGGCATGATCGACTCCACGGTCCAGGAGGAGGACGGCGTCTACTACCGCCTCACCAAGGACGAGTCGTACATGGGGATGCGGCAGGAGTCGTCCACCGATCTGCGCCGCACCCAGGGTGTGTCCGACGGCGACGGCTGGGACCTCATCAAGGAGCGCGTCGGGTTCGGTCAGCCCAACCCGTGGGGCGGCACGTTCACCGGGGGCGAGGGCCCCACGCTGTTCCCGTCGCTCACCGACGACCGCTGGTTCCTGCTCCAGGACCAGCCCAGCTACCACGGCGGCCAGGGCTACATGCTCTTCGAGACCGACGACCTGAGCAGCGGGGAGTGGACGGCCAACCTCGACGCGATCCTGCCGGCCAGCCCCCGGCACGGCACCGTGCTGCCGATCACCGCCGAGGAGCGCGACCGCCTGCTGGCCGCGTACCCGCCCGCCGAGACCCCGGTCCAGGAGCACGCGCTCGACGTCGACGCCACGGCGGCCGGCACCGAGATGAGCGACGACCTGTACGGCGTCTTCTACGAGGACATCAACTACGCGGCCGACGGCGGCCTGTACGCCGAGCTGGTCCGCAACCGGTCCTTCGAGTTCGCCGCGACCGACAATTCGAGCTTCACGGGGATGACCGGCTGGGACGTGGTCCAACGAGGCTCGTCAGGTACCGCCGTCGTCGGGTCCGAGCGCGGCCAGTGGCTCAACGACAGCAACCGCGCCTACCTGACGGTCCAGGCCGACGGCCCCGGCGTCGGCGTGCGGAACGCGAGCTACAACGAGGGCTTCGCCATCGAGAAGCGCAAGAAGTACGACTTCTCGGTGTTCGCCCGCGCCGAGCGCGGTCAGCGCCTCACCGTCAGCCTGGAGTCGCCCGACGGCGGGACCACCTACGCGTCCACCACGGTGACCGTCAACGGCACCGACCGCTGGAAGAAGCACACGGCCACCCTCACCGCGAACCGCACCGTGAACGACGCCCGGCTCGTGGTCACCGGCGGCGCTCGCGGCACGCTACGCCTCGACATGGTCTCGCTGTTCCCGCGCGACACCTGGGTGGGCCCGGTCAACGGGCGCTCGCCGCTGCGCGCGGACCTCGCCCAGAAGGTCGCCGAGCTGGAGCCGTCGTTCCTGCGGTTCCCCGGCGGCTGCGTCACCAACGTCGGCACGTTCGACACGTACCTGGAGTCCGACGGCGCCGACCGCCGTCGGACCTACCAGTGGAAGGAGACCATCGGGCCGGTCGAGGAGCGGCCCACGAACTGGAACTTCTGGGGCTACAACCAGACCTACGGCCTGGGCTACCTGGAGTACTTCGAGTTCGCGGAGGACCTGGGCGCCACCCCGCTGCCCGTGCTCTCGGTCGGCGCCAACGGCTGCGGCAGCAACATCCCCGAGATGACCGACGACGTCCGCATCGAGCGCTGGGTGCAGGACACGGTGGACCTCATCGAGTTCGCCAACGGATCGGTGAAGACGAAGTGGGGCAAGGTGCGCGCCGCGCTGGGCCACCCCAAGCCGTTCGGCCTGCGGTACATCGGGCTGGGCAACGAGGAGAACACCGACACCTTCCAGGCCAACTTCCCGCGGTTCCGGGACGCCGTCGAGGCGGCGCACCCCGAGGTCACGGTGATCTCCAACTCGGGCCCGGACGACGCCGGCGCCCGGTTCGAGGAGCTGTGGGACTTCAACCGCGAGCAGGGCGTCGCGATGGTTGACGAGCACTACTACAACGACCCGTCGTGGTTCCTGTCGAACACCGAGCGGTACGACTCCTACGACCGCGAGGGCCCGCACGTGTTCCTCGGCGAGTACGCCTCGCGGGGCAACGCGTGGTCCAACGCGCTGTCCGAGGCCGCGTACATGACCGGGATCGAGCGCAACGCCGACCTGGTCGAGCTCGCCTCGTACGCCCCCATGTTCGCCAACGAGGACTACGTGCAGTGGTCCCCGGACATGATGTGGTTCGACAACGACGAGTCCTGGGGCTCGACGTCGTACTGGACGCAGAAGATGTTCATGACGAACACCGGTGACCGGGTGGTCCCGTCCACGCACGACGGCCCGGAGGAGACTCCCGCCGACATCTCGGGCGGCGTCTTCCTGTCCACGTGGAACACCCGGGCGGCGTACGACGACGTCGTGGTCACCGACAACGCGTCCGGCGACCTGCTCTTCTCGGACTCGTTCGACGACGCCTCGGGCTGGGACCCGCAGTCCGGCTCGTGGGCGGTGTCCGACGGCGAGTACGTGCAGTCGGCGGGCAACGTCACCGACGCGCGCTCGATCATCAGCGACGCCTACGCCAAGGACTGGGACAACTACACCCTGGAGCTCGACGCCCGGAAGCTGGGCGGGAGCGAGGCGTTCCTGATCGGCTTCGCGGCCGGCGGCCGGGACGACTTCTACTGGTGGAACCTCGGCGGGTGGAACAACACCCGGCAGGCGCTGCAGCGGGCCGACAACAGCTCGGCGAACGAGGTCGCGGCCGTGGAGGGGCACTCGATGGAGACGGGCCGCGACTACCACGTCAAGGTCGTGGTCTCCGGGCGCACCATCAAGCTCTACCTCGACGGCGAGCTGCAGATGACCTACACCGAGCCGACCACCGAGTCGCTGTACCAGGTGGTCACGCGCGACGAGCGCACCGGTGACCTGGTGCTCAAGGTGGTCAACCCCTACGAGTCGGTCGCGCGCACGTCGGTGTCGCTCGCCGGGGCGAAGGTGGACTCCCGGGCGTCCGTGACCGAGATGACCGGGGCGCCGTCGGCCCGGAACACCAAGACCCAGCCCGAACGGGTGGTGCCCGTCGAGAGCCGCACGCGGCTCGACGTGTCCCGCTCGGGTGGCGGCTCGGCGTTCACGTACGACTTCCCGGCCCACTCGATCACTTTCCTGAGGCTTCACGAGCGCTAGCAGCTTTCACGCCCACGGGACCACCGTCACCCCGTACGGTGGTCCCGTGAGCAAGCTGCCCGAGGAAGTCCGGGAACGCCCCATGCCTGATCCTGCCGAGCTGCGTCAGCTGGTCGCCGACCTCCGCCGCCTGGTGCTGACCTACAAGTTCGGGATCGACGAGGTCATGACCAAGATCTCGATCCTCCGGGACGAGTTCCGGCACATGCAGAACTACAACCCCGTGGAGCACGTGGGGTCGCGGCTCAAGTCGTTCGAGTCGATCGTCGCCAAGTGCCGGCGCAAGGGCATCCCGCTGACGCCGGAGGGCGTGCGCGACCAGATGTTCGACGTCGCCGGAGTGCGGATCACCTGCAGCTTCGTCAACGACATCTACCTGGTGCGCGACATGCTGCTCCAGCAGACGGACCTGACGCTGCTCGAGGAGCGCGACTACATCAAGCACCCGAAGGCGACGGGGTACAAGTCGCTGCACCTCATCGTGCAGATCCCCGTGTACCTGTCCGACCGGGTGGAGAAGGTCATCGTCGAGATCCAGCTGCGGACCATCGCGATGGACTTCTGGGCGAGCCTCGAGCACAAGATCTACTACAAGTACGACGGCGACGTGCCCCGGCACCTGACCGACTCGCTCAAGCTCGCCGCCGACGTCGCCTGGTCGCTCGACACCTCGATGGAACGCATCCACGACGAGGTCAAGGCCATCTCGGGCGACGAGGAGCCGGTCGCGAGCCGGCACAACCTGCACACGCCGGAGGAGATGCTGCGCGACTTCTGGCGCGCCGCGGAGGCCGACGGCGGGTTCGGGTTCGACAGCGAGACCTGACCCCGCTGGTCGAGCTCAGCCACCGGTGGTCGAGCTTGTCGAGACCTGGATCGGTCTCGACAAGCT
>NZ_JBHVEG010000202.1:0-10415 GCF_042802395.1 Promicromonospora sp. NPDC057488 | reverse complement strand
TGTCAGACGCTCAGGTCACCCGGGTGACCTGAGCGTCTGACACGGTGCGGCCCGGCGGCTTGCGCGGCTCAGCGGGCCGGCACCGCCGACGGCCAGGGGCCCAGCTCGGGCAGGTCTCCCGGGAGCGGCGTCGCCGGCACGCGGCCCGCCAGCCAGGCGGTGACGTCGCGAGGGTCGCCCGCGATGTCGTCCACCGTCACGCCGTCGGGCAGCCGGCCCGCCAGGAAGTCCCGGAGGTGGGCGCCCAGGGAGTCGTCCCAGGTCTCGTAGCCGACCTCCTGGGCCGTGCCGTGCAGGGCGTCCACCGAGTGGATCCGCACCTCGCGCCACCAGGCGAGCACGCAGCCCGACAGCGGGCCGCCGCGGTACCCGCTCGGCGCGTCCCACAGCGGCGAACCCGCCTGCGGCCAGGCGCGGGCCAGGTCGTCGCGCACGGCGGTCAGCGCCGCGACGTGCTCGGCGACGGTGCGCCCGGCACCCGCCTCGATCAGGGCGGTGCGGGCCTCCTGGCTCGCGTAGACCGGCACCACCTCGCCGCGCTCGGCGGCCTGCGCCTGGCCCACCATCGCCGCGCCCAGGCCCGCGACGTGCGACAGGACGTGCCCGCGCGTCCAGCCCTCCAGGGGCGACGGGCCGGCGAGGTCGTCGGCGGTCAGCCGCCCGACGGCGAGCAGCAGGGCGTCCAGCCCCGCCGCCGAGTCGGTGCGGGCGTGGGCGACTAGGTCGGTGCCGGGTGCGGTGGTGCTGGGGGTGGTGGTGGTGCTGGGCGTGCTCGCGCTGGGCGTGCTCGTGCCGGGGGAGGTCACGGTGTTTCCCTTCGTCGGGGCGGGTACTCACGATCGACGTGTCAGACGTACAGGTCACCCGAGGGATCTGTACGTCTGACACGAGAGGGGGGTCAGGGCCAGAGCAGACCCTTCGACCAGCCGTCGGCCTCCGCCGTGTACAGCAGGCGGGTGTGCGGGCCGTCGTCCGGTGCCTGCCAGAACTCGACCGACGTCGGGGCCAGCACGTACGCGGTCCAGTCCGGGGCGGCGAGCTCCGGGTCGGCAGTGACGGTGCGCAGCGCCTCGGCGAACGCGTCCGCGTACTCCTCCTGGGAGCCGAGCGGCTCGCTCTGCCGGTTCACCAGGCCCGACGCGCGCGACAGGTCCGACCGCGCCAGGAAGTCGGCCCGGCTCGCCTCCGCCCCGGCCGACGCCGCCGTGCCCGTCACCTTCACCTGCCGGCCCCGCTCCGGCCAGAAGAACGTCAGCGCCGCGTGCGGGTTGGCCGCCAGGTCGTGCCCCTTGGGCCCCGAGGACTGCGAGGCGAACCACCAGCCGTCCGCCGTCACGTCCTTGAGCACCAGCGTGCGGGCGTGCACCCGCCCGGCGGCGTCCGCCGTCGACAGCGTCGCGGCCTGCGGGGCCAGGATCCCGGCGTCGATCGCCTCCTCCAGCCACGCCACGAACAGGTCGTGCGGGACGGCGGGAGCGGCCGCGGTGTCGAAGACCGGCAGGCCGGGGCGGGCGAAGGCGGGCAGCGCGCGCAGGCGCTCGCGGAAGGTCACGAGTTCTCCTCCTGGGTCGGCGGGGTCTGGGTCCACGGGGTCGGGGCCTGGGTCAGCAGGCCGACGAACCCGCGCACCGCGGCGTCGAGCGCGCCGGGCTCCCGCGTTGCCCGGGCCAGGACATACCCGCCCTGGATGATCGCGAGGGCGGCGTGCGCGCGGTCGCGGGCAGCGTCGTCGGGCAGGCCCGTCTCGCGGAAGATCTGCGTGACGGTGCCGAGCAGCCGCACGAAGTAGGCGGTCACCACGTCGTGCAGACCGTCGTCGTCCATCACGGCCTGGTCGGCGGTGAGGCGGCCGATCTTGCAGCCGGCCAGCGCGTCGCGCGGCCGTTCGAGGTAGGCGACCAGGCGGTCGACGGCGGGGGAGTCGCCGCCGAGCGTGCGCAGCGCGCGGGTGAGCGCGTCGTCCACGGTGGCGCCGACGGCGGCCACGGCGAGGTCGTGCTTGGTGGGGAAGTGGTGGTAGAGGCTGCCCTGCCCCACGCCGGACGCCGCCAGCACGGCGCGGGGGCTCGTCGGCCCGACGCCCTGGGCGGCGAAGAGGTCCTGTGCGGCGTCCACGAGGCGGTCGCGTGCGGAGGTGGTGGTGCTCATGCCCGCACCATACCTACCTCCAGGTATGGTGACAACCGAAAGATGCCGCGACGTGCCGGGACGGGGCGCGTCAGACCAGGGTGAGCACGCCCAGGACGCCGACTGCCAGCCCGAGGACGAGCGAGACGCCGATCAGCACGGAGTGCACGGTGAGGAACTTCGTGGGGCGGCCGTCGGCGTCCCGCGACCGGGGGTCGGCGACGATGCGCTGCCAGAACCGTGGCCAGATGAGCAGGTTCCACAGGGCGGTGACGATGAGTACGACGGACCAGGCGACAGGGATCTCCACGTGCCGATTATCCGCCCGGCCCGGGCGGGCCCCGTCAGAAGTAGTCGCGGACGTGCAGCTGGCGGCCCGCGAAGAGGGCCGTCAGGACGGCGTCGTGGTCGGCCGGGCCGGTCAGGTGGCCCCCGATCCGCAGGTTCGCCGCCGACTGCGCGCCCGCGTACAGCAGCGCCAGCCCGTTGGGGCTGAGCACCGGCCGCTCGTGGTGCGCGTCCTCGACGGCGACGGCGTCCCGCTCCAGGTGCGTGGCACCGTCCGACACCGTGAGCGTCCACCCGCCCGCCAGGTCCTCCGCGCCGCGGACGGCGAACGGCACGCGCGCGCCCTCCAGCACCGACGGCAGGCCACCGAGTGCGCCCGCGACGTCCAGGACCCGCAGCATGTACGGGTGCGCGGCGTGCACGCTGGTGGTCAGGTCGGGCAGCACCAGCCAGGCAGGGTCCAGGCCCGACGTCGCCACGCGCGCCGTGCCGACCACCGTCGAGAAGGTGCCGAGCGTGCGCCACAGGGCCCGCGCCGCGTCCGGGGTCAGGGCGATCAGGTCGTCGATCTCCATGACCGTCGTGGTCGGCGTGTACCCCTCGCCGCGGCTCCAGCTCGCGAAGCCGACCGCCTCGCCCGCCGCGTCGACGGCCAGCGTCACGCCCGTGTAGTCGGCGAAGAACTTCTCCGGCGGCGTCCAGAACGGCTTCTCCGCCCGCGACACCGGCCCGTTCTGCGCGGCCGCCCAGCGGCGGTGCACGGCGACGACGGCGTCGAAGTCGGCAGTACCGGCCCGGCGCGTCGTCACCCCGGCGGGCGCGGCCACGCGGTTCAGGTTCTGCAGCGGCACGTCGACGTCGTCGAACGAGCCGATCACCTCGTAACCCAGGCGCCGGTAGATGCCCGGCGCCGACGGGAACAGCGCCGAGAGGACGTCGCCCTGCTCCCGGGCCTCGTCGAGCGCCGCTCCGAACAGGCGCGCGAGATGGCCCGAACCGCGCCGCTCAGGCTCCACCGCCACACCCGCGAAGCCCGCAGTCGGCACGCGCGCGCCGTGGAACCACGACGTGAACCCGTAGACCCGCAGGCGGGCGGCCAGCCCGTCGTCGTCGAACGCGCCCCACTCGCGGAAGCCGGACGCCGCCCACTCCTCGCTCGTCGGCACCGTGGGGCCGGCCGCGGGCACGCCGAACGCCTCGCCGCCCAGCCGGGTGTAGTCGGGCTGGTCGGTGTACTCGATCCGGCGCACGGTGAGGGTCATGCAGGCGACCCTAGGCAGTCGGTGCGAGGCGGGGCGAGCGCAAATCCGGGTCGGTGAGCCGCAAGCTCAGGCTCTATTTGTTTGGCGACTGAGCCTGCGGCTCCGCTCCGGGCGGGTGCCTCGTGCCTCGGCCCCCACCCTGCGCTGCGCCTCCGGCTCAGTCGCCGAAGTACGCGACCTGGTCCTCCGCCGGGTGCGGGCGCAGCAGCGGGGTGCGCGTGACCTCCAGCGGCTCCGGCGTGAGCAGGCTCGGCAGCTCGGCGTCGGCGGTGCGGTTGCCCGGGGCCAGGCCGTCGTCGGCCACCAGGTCGCGCTGGAACAGCACGGCGTCGCGCCACGCGCCCAGCTTCCAGCCGATCTTCTCGAACGAGCCGGCGCGGTGGAACCCGACCGCCTCGTGCAGCGCGATCGCGGGGTCGTTCGGCAGCACGATGCTGGCCACGACGCGGTGGTAGCCGCGCCGCGCGAGCCGCGTCAGGAGCGCCTCGTACAGCGCGCGCCCACCGCCCCCGCGCTGGTGGTCGGTCGCCACGTACACGTTGGTCTCGAGCGTCCAGCGGAACGTCGGGCGGTCCGCGAACGGCTTGGCGTAGGCGAACCCGACCACCTCGCCGTGCGACTCGAGCACGAGCCACGTCTCGCGGCCGAAGAACCGTTCGATGCGGCGCGTCATCTCGCGGGCGTCCGGCGGACGGGTCTCGAACGTCGCCGCCGAGTCGGCCACGAAGGGGGCGTAGATGGCGGCGCAGGCTGCGGCGTCGTCGGGAGTCGCGACGCGGACGGTGCTGTCCATGCCCGGATCCTTTCGTGTTCCGGACCGGCGTGATGATCGCAGCGCGGAATTGACGGCGGCCGTCTGACCAGGTAGATCAGCCCGGCTCGCCCGACGGCGGGGCCGCGCCCAGGGTGGGCGCGAGGTCCTTCTGCAGGCGTGCGACGTCGTGCCAGCGGCCGTGCTTCCAGCCGATCTGGTGGAACGTGCCGACCATCTCGAACCCGAGCGCCGCGTGCAGGCCCAGGCTGGCCTCGTTCGGCAGGGCCAGGCCGGCCACCAGGCGCCGGTAGCCCCGCTCGGCGAGCCGCTCGAAGAGCGCCTCGTACAGGGCGCGGCCCGCGCCGGTCCGGCGTCGGCCCACCTGGAGGTAGACGCTCGTCTCGGCCGCCCAGCGGTAGGCCTCGCGCGGCGAGTAGGGCGCGCCATAGGCGTAGCCGACGACGTCGCCCGTGCCGGCCTCGACCGCGACGAGCCACGCGTGGCGCTCCGAGCAGCTCGCGATGCGCCGCGCCATCTCGGCGGTGTCCGGCGGCTCGGCCTCGAAGCTGATGTGGGTCTCGCGCACGTAGTGGGCGTAGATCGTGGCGCAGGCGGCCGCGTCGTCGGCGGTCGCCGGGCGGATGGTCAGGTCCATGCGCCGATCCTGCCCGATCCGCGGGGCGGGCCGGCACGGGGCTGGGCGGGCGAAATCCTCGCGCGGCCCGGGGCGGATGTGGGTGGCCAGGCATAGCGTGATGCCCGTGACCACGCTCCAGAGACGAGTCCTCGTCGTCGCCGTCCTCGGTTCCTTCGTGTCGTTCCTCGACGGCACGGTGGTGAGCGTCGCCCTGCCCTCGATCGCGGAAGAGCTCGCGAGTCCCGGCATGGAGGCGCTGCCGCTGCAGCAGTGGGTCGTGGACGCCTACCTCATCACCCTCGGCGCGCTGATGCTGGTGGCCGGCTCGGTCTCCGACGTCTACGGCCGACGGCGCGTGCTGGCGATCGGGCTCGTCGGGTTCGGGGCCGCCTCCGTGCTGTGCGCGCTCGCGCCGACCGGGCCGTTCCTCGTCCTCGCGCGCGCCCTGCAGGGGGTGGGCGGCGCCCTGCTGGTGCCGAGCTCCCTGGCGCTGATCATCGCGACGTTCAGCGGCGAGGCGCAGTCGCGCGCGATCGGCCGGTGGACGTCGCTGACCACCGGCGCGATGATCGTCGGTCCGTTCGTGGGCGGCATGCTGGTCGACTTCGTGTCCTGGCGCTGGGTGTTCTGGATCAACGTGCCCGTCATCGCCGTGACCCTCTGGCTGCTGCGCGGGGTGCCTGCCGCGGAGGGCGAGCCGGGCCGGCGCATCGACGTGCCCGGCGCGGTGCTGGCGGCGCTCGGCCTCGCGGGCGTCGTGTTCGGGCTCATCGAGGGTGCGCGGCTGGGATGGACGTCGCCGCTGATCCTCACCTCGATCATCGGGGGCGCCGTGATGCTGGTGGCGTTCGTGCTCTACCAGCGGCGCGCGGCCGACCCGATGCTGCCGCTGCGCCTGTTCAGCGCGCGCAACTTCGCCTGGGGCAACCTGGCGACGACGGCGATCTACGGCGCGCTGTCCCTGGGCGGCTTCGTGCTCACGCTGTTCCTGCAGCAGGTCGCCGGGTACTCCGCCACGTGGTCGGGTGTGGCGCAGCTGCCCACGACCATCGCGATGATCGCGCTGTCCGCGTGGTTCGGCACGCTCGCCGGCCGGTACGGTCCGCGGCTGTTCATGACCGTGGGGCCGATCATCGCCGGCATCGGCTTCCTCCTGATGCTCTCCATGGACGAGACCGCCGACTACCTCACGCAGGTCCTGCCCGGTCAGCTCGTGTTCGGGCTCGGCCTCTCGATCACGGTCGCGCCGCTCACAGCCGCGATCCTCGGCGCCGTCCCGACGCACGACGCCGGCATCGGTTCCGCGGTGAACAACGCCGTCGCGCGGGTGGCGGGGCTGGTGACCGTGGCGTTCGCGGGCATCATCACGGGCGGCGTGCTCGACGTCGCCTCGCTGCACCGGGCGTTCCTGGTCACCGCGGGCCTGCTCGTGCTCGGCGGGCTGCTGTCCCTGGTGGGCATCCGCAACGTGCGTGGAGTAGATCCCGACGCAAACCTGGTCAAAACCAGTTAGGTATGCCTAGCCTAAGTCCATGGCATACAAGGGGCGCAGGGCCGTCGACCCGCACGTCGTGATGGCCGAGGTCATCAGCACCAAGCAGGTCTCGCCCAACATGATGCGCGTGACCCTGGGCGGCGACGAGCTCGACCGGTTCACGCCCGCCGGCTACGACCAGTGGTTCCGCCTCTTCCTGCCGCGCGCCGGCCAGGACATGCTCCGCCTGCCGACGCGCACCTCCGGGCTCTGGTACGCCGAGTACCTCACCACGCCCAAGGCCCGCCGGCCCTGGGTGCGCAACTACACCGTCCGGGCCGCACGCCCCGACCTGAACGAGCTCGACGTCGACTTCGTGCTGCACGCGGGGGACGACGACGGCTCCGCGGGCCGGCCTGGGGCCGGGCACGACGCCGACTCCGCGGGCGGGCACGACGCCGGGCACGCGGCCGGGCCGGGGGCCGGGTTCGCCAAGGCCGCCGAGCAGGGCCTGCGCGTCGGCCTGCTCGACCAGGGCGTCGCCTACAACCCGCGGCACGACCACGACTGGACGCTCCTGGTCGCCGACGAGTCCGGCCTGCCCGCCGTCGCGGGCATCTGCGAGTCCCTGCCCGCCGACGCCCGCGGCGTCGCCGTCGTCGAGGTACCCACCGCCGCGGACAAGCAGGAGTTCCGCGCCCCGTCCGGCGTCGAGGTGCGCTGGGTGCTGCGGTCCGACGTCGCCGGGGACGGCGCCGCCGCGCACGTAGTCCCGGGCCAGGCGGCGCTCGCGGAGCTGTGCGCACTGGACCTGGGCCACACCGGCGACGTCTACGCCTTCACGATCGGCGAGTCGGCGCTGGCCACGGGCGCACGTCGGCACCTGGTGGGGGAGCGTGGCGTGCCGAAGGCGCACGTCGACTTCGTGGGCTACTGGCGCCACGGCAAGGCCGCCCCGAGCTGACAGCCGCCGGCGCCGGTGCGCGGTGCCAGTGCAGGTGCGAGTGCTGGGCGGGGCGCATCCGGGTGGTCGGCAGAATGTCAGGTGGTCGGCATTCTGAGCTGCCGACCACCTGACCTTCTACCGACCACTCACCTGCGGCTGGCGTCGGTGCCGCGCGGGCCGGTGCTCATGCTGATACCGGGGTTGGCGGGGCGCATCCGGATGGTCGGCAGAATGTCAGATCACCGGTATTCCGAGCTGCCGACCATTGACGTTCTGCCGACCACCTGACGCTCTGGCCCTCCGCCGCGCGCTCGGACCCCATCGCCCGCCCGGCCCACTGCCCACGCCGTCCGCCGCCCCGCCGCCCGCCAGCCCCCGCCTGCCGGCCCCCGCCGCCTCGTCGACGCCGCCACCGGCCCCCCGACCGCCGCCGCCCCGCCGCCCTGCCCCCCGGGCCGACCGCCCGACGCTTCGGCGATCACTGGCTTTCGCTGGGGCTGGTGCTGCGCGCAGGGCAGATCGTTCGCGGCACAGCGAGACCCTCGGTGAGGGACCGGGCCGCGAGGACCGCGACCACAGGCACCGGTTTTCGGGGTTCGTGCACAGGCAGTGGCATGACCGCCGCCGCGGCATACGGATGTACGGCACCGTCGAGGCATGAACCAGACCGGGATCCTCCTAGCTCGCCACCACGACCGAGAGGCGCTGCGGCGCGCTCTCCGCACCAACCGGGCGGAGAAGGTCCGCCGAGGCGCCTATCGCTCACGGCGGCCGTCGACCGGCGACCGGTTCCGTGATGCCGACGACCTGGCCCGGGCCCGCACGCTCGCGGTCGCGGCGCAGCTTCGCCACGTGTGGGTGAGTCACGAGTCGGCCGCGCTGCTGCACGGGCTGCGGCTGTGGCAGCCGCCCGACCGCGTCCACGTGGTGCAGAAATACCGGGCGTCGTCTGCCTCGGCCGACGATATCGCGCGCCACCGGCTCGACCTCACCGAGGACGAGAAGGTCCTGATCGACGGCGTGGCGACGACGAGCCTGGAGCGTACGGTCGTCGACTGCTGTGTCGCGCTGCACCCGCTGCTCGCGCTCGTCATCGCGGACCACGCGCTCGCGCTCGGGATGGACCGGGCCGCCGCCCTCGCAGTGCTGGACGCCCGGCGTGACCCACGCGGGCGGCGTCGGGCACGGCTGGTGCTCGAGCTGGCGGACCCGGGCGCGGAATCCGCGTGGGAGACCTGGTTGCGGTACATCGTGGTGCGGGCCGGCCTGCCCCGGCCGACCGTTCAGCTCCAGGTGCGCACGCCGCACGGCGACTACCGCGCCGATCTGGGCTGGGCCGAGTTCCGGCTGCTGGCCGAGTTCGACGGGCGCGTCAAGTACACCCCGGGCGCGCTGGGCCCCGGGCACGACGCGGACCGCGCGCTGTTCGACGAGAAGCGCCGGGAGGACCACGTCCGCGAGGAGGACTGGGGCGTCGTCCGCGTGACGGCGTCGGACACTCCCGACGAGGTCGAAGCCCGCGTCCTCCGCCGCCTCCCGCCCGCCACCCGCGAGGCCTTGACGCCACTGCACATGCTCCCGCCCCCACCTCACCACCCAGCCGTCCCACGCGCGGCACCCGCCCGCCCGGCCCGCCCGCCCCGGCCCACCCGCAAGGCGGGCCCACGGTGATCGGCAGAATGTCAGGTGGTCGGCATTCCGAGGTGCCGACCACCTGACAGCCTGCCGACCACCCCGGTGCGTTATTGCGTTGGGCATGCCCGGGCGGCTGTGTCAGGGTCCCGAGCATGACTTCTTTCGTCTCGCACGTGACCGTGGACTCGTCCGACCCCTACACGCTGTCCGAGTGGTGGAAGCAGGTGCTCGGCTACCAGGACGTGCCTGGCGATCCGAACCTGCCCGGCCACGAGGAGTGCGTGATCGTCGACCCGGACGGTAAGGGCGTCGATGTCCTGTTCATCGAGGTGCCGGAGGCCAAGTCGGTCAAGAACCGGGTGCACCTCGACCTGCGTCCGCGCGCGGACCTGCGCGACGTCGAGATCGAGCGGGTCAAGGGGCTCGGCGCCACCGTCGTGGGCGACCATCGGGGCATCTACGGGCCGGGTTCGGGCTGGGTGACCTTCGCCGACCCGGAGGGCAACGAGTTCTGCGTCCTGCGCTCGCGGTCCGAGGTTGCGGCGGGCGAGGTCACGGCGGGCGAGCAGGCCGCCGCGACCGAGCCGGCCGACGCGTGAGCGACTGGCTGATCCGGCCCGAGACGCCGGACGACTTTCCCGCGATCCGCACGGTGCAGGTAGCCGCGTTCGGCGAGGACCGGGTCGCCGACGGCGTCGACCGCATCCGCGAGTCCTGGATCTACCGCCCGGCGACGTCGCTGGTCGCGGTGTCCGACGGCGAGGTGGTGGGCCACGTCATGATCACCGGCTGCACCGTCACGGGCGAGGTCGGCGAACGCAAGGTCGCGATGCTCACCCCGCTCGGCGTGCTGCCCGAGCACAAGCGGCGGGGCGTCGGGTCGGCCCTGGTCCGGGCGGCGCTGGCGCGTGCCGCGGAGGCGGGCGAGCCGTTCGTCGTGCTGGAGGGCAGCCCGGCGTACTACGGCGCGCTCGGGTTCGTCGCGTCCCGCGACCACGGGATCGAGATGCAGCTGCCGGACTGGGCCCCGCCCGAGGCAGGCCAGGTCCACCTCCTGCCGGCCTACGACCCGGCCGACCGCACCCTGCGCGGCAAGATCACGTACCCGCCGGTCTACGGCTGAGGATCGCGGCCCGCGGGCTGAGGCTGCCTGACCTCCAGGCTCCTGCTGGCCCGCCCCGGCCATGAGTCGCCAGCTCTGGTTGCGCGCCGCACTGGTCTACGCGTGCGGGCGGGCCTGAACACGGGTGGTCGGCAGAATGTCAGGTGGTCGGCTGCTCGAGCTGCCGACC
>NZ_JBHVEG010000201.1:0-10493 GCF_042802395.1 Promicromonospora sp. NPDC057488 | reverse complement strand
GCGCTGATCAGCGCATCCGCTCCAGTTCTATCTCGCCACGGTTCTACTTCGGCGGGACGGGTGGGTCAGCCCTTGACGGAACCCGCCAGCAGGCCGCGCACGAAGTAGCGCTGCAGCGACAGGAACACGATCAGCGGCACGATCATCGAGATGAACGCACCGGCCGACAGCAGGTGCCAGTCACCACCGCGCGAACCCGCGAGCTCGGCCACCCGGACAGTGAGCGGGAACGTCTTCAGGTCACCCATGACCAGGGCGACCAGCAGGTCGTTCCACACCCACAGGAACTGGAAGATGGCGAACGCCGCGAGCGCCGGGGTGAGCAGCGGCAGCACGACCCGGAAGAACACCTGCACGTGGCCGGCGCCGTCCATCCGCGCCGCCTCGACCAGGGACCTCGGGATCTCCTTCATGAAGTTGTGCAGCAGGAAGATCGCCAGCGGTAGCGCGAAGATCGAGTGCGACAACCAGATGGTCCAGAACGTGCCGTTGATGCCCAGGTCCACGTAGGCCGACAGCAGCGGCACGAGGGTGATCTGGATCGGCACGATCTGCAGCGCGAACACCGCGATGAACAGGAAGTCCGCACCCTTGAAGTCGACCCAGGCGAACCCGTACGCGGCCAGCAGGGCGAGGGTGATCGGGATGAACACCGCGGGCAGCGTGACCACGAAAGAGTTCACGAAGAACACGGCCAGGTTGGTGGACCCGTCGAACAGCGCGGCCTCGTAGTTGCGCAGCGAGAACACGCCCTCGCCGGCGAACGCGGAGCCGAACACGGTCCACCAGCCGCTCTGCCGGATGTCCAGCTCCGGGCGGAACGACGTGATGAGCAGGCCGAGCGTCGGGATGGTCCACAGGATGGCGATGACCACGGCGAGGGTGCTCGCCCACGGGTTGGAGAGCGCCTTGCGCGCCTTGCGGGCGCGGTTGTTGAGGCTCGACGGGCGGCGGGGTACCTCGGCCGCGGGCGTGGTTGCTTCGACGGTGCTCATCGGACGTCCTCCGAGAGGCGCTGCTGGCGCACGTTGTAGACGATCACAGGGATCACGATGACGAACAGCAGCACGGCCAGCGCCGCGCTCAGGCCCGCCTCGTTCTGCCGGAACCGCTGGTCGTAGAACTCCAGCGCCACGATCGAGGTGTTGAACTGCCCGGCGGTCATGGTCCGGACTATGTCGAACGTCTTGAGCGTGGTCATGGCGATGGTGGTCAGCACCACCACGAGGGCGGGCCGGATGCTCGGGATCGTGATGCGCCAGAACATGCCGAACCCGGAGACGCCGTCGAGCCGCGCGGCCTCGACGATGTCGTCGGGGATCGCCTTGATCGACGCCGACAGGAGCGTCATGGCGAAGCCCGCCTGGATCCAGATGAACACGACCATGATCAGGAACGTGTTGAGCGGCCGGCTGATCAGGAACTGCTGCGGCTCCCCGCCCAGCCAGACGATGAACTGGTTGAGCAGGCCCGTCTGGTTCACGCCGGCGGGCTTGAACTCGTAGACGAACTTCCAGATGATCGACGCGCCCACCATGGAGATGGCCATCGGCAGGAACACCAGGCCCTTGGCGAGCGCCTCGAACCGGCTCTTGTCGACCAGGTAGGCGTACACGAGGCCCAGGAACGTGGCGGCCAGCGGCGCGACGAGCACCCAGAGCGCCGTGTTGCCGAGCACGATGAGGAACCGCTGCTCGGTGAAGGTCTGGATGTAGTTGTCCAGCCCCACGAACTCGGTGCTGTTGCGGTTCATGAACGAGTTGATGATGGTGCGGATCGCCGGGTACACGAGGCCGAGCAGGAGCAGCAGCAACGCCGCGCCCGTGAACCCGAAGCCGACGAACCAGCGAGATGGGTTCCGTGGCCGGTCGACCACGAAGAGGATGATGCCCATCAGCACGACGAACAGCACGATCGCGATGAGCATCAGCAATAACTTGTGCGCGGGGTCGTCCCCGGCATACAGCAGCCAGTCCATGGCTATCTCCTGTCGCTGTCCTGGTCCGGTCGTCCTTGACTGGTCCCGGCCCTCAGCCTAGGACGGCGGAGGCGTGGGACTCGAAGTCCCACGCCTCCGCGCGTCATGGTCGAGGTCCGGGCGTCAGTTGCTGGGCCAGGAGTCCTCGATGGTGTCGGTCACCTGCTGGCTGCTCTGGTCGCTGGCGAACCACTCGACCATGCCGTTCCAGAACGAGTCGGTGCCGACCGCGGCCGGCATCAGGTCCGACGCGTCGAAGCGGGCCACCGTGGCCGGGTCGACGAGGATCTCGGCGGACAGCCGGTCGAAGTCGGTGGCCAGGTTGGCCGCGTCCAGGCCCTTGTTGGCGCTCACCCAGCCACCCGCGGGGGTGACCTTGGCCTTGGCGTTGGCCCAGTCCGCGCTCGACAGGTAGGTCTGGAACGCCTGCACCTCGGGGCGGTCGTTGAACGCACCGATGAACTCGCCGGCGACCAGCGTCGGGTTCTCGTCGGCGGTCATCGCCGGCAGGTAGAACGCGTAGACGTCGCCGTCCGGGCCCACCTCGGTGCCCTCGGGCCACTGCGTCTGGTAGAAGTTCGCGGCGCGGTGCATCCAGCAGTTGCCGTCGAGGATCGGGTAGCCCGCGTCGGTCCAGGTCGCCGTGGCGATCGAGTCGACGCCGCCCAGGCCGCCGTTCACGTAGTCCGGGTTCTTGAGGATGTCGCCCGCGGTGTCGAACGCGTCGACGATCTGCGGGTCGTTGAACGGGATCTCGTGGCTGTACCACTGGTCGTAGACGTCCGGGCCCGCGGTGCGGAGCACGACGTCCTCGATCCAGTCGGTGCCCGGCCAGCCGGTGGCGTCACCGGACTCGATGCCCGCGCACCAGGGGCGGGTGGCGCCCTCGTTGCCCTCGGCGATGGTGGCCGTGAGGTCCATCAGCTCGTCCCAGGTGGTCGGGACCTCGTAGCCGGCGTCGGCGAACATCTTCGGCGAGTACCAGACGTACGACTTCACGTTGGAGCCCAGCGGCGCGGCGTAGAACGTGCCGTCGACCGTGCCGTACTCCTTCCACTCCGGGGCCCAGCCCTCGTCGACGTTGGCCTCGACCTGCTCCGGTGCGGGGAGGACGGCGTCGTAGTCGTTGACGAGCGTCTTGAGCAGACCGGGCTGCGGCAGGATCGCGATGTCCGGCGGGTTGCCGGCCTGGACGCGGACGGGCAGCTGGGCCTCCATCTCGCGGGAGCCCTCGTAGTTGATCGTCACGCCGGTGCAGTCCTCGAACGGCTTGTACGACGCCGTCTGGGTCTCGGCCTCGGGCTCGACGATCGTCGTGTAGACGCTGACCTCGGTGCCGTCGAGGTCACCGAACTCTTCGAACGCGGCGCAGTCGATCGTGGGCGTGGTGGCCTCTCCGCCGCCGTCCTCGCCGCCGCCGTCATTGGTGTCGGCACAGGCCGCAAGGACCAGGGCCAGGCTCGCACCGGTCGCCGCCAGGGCGATACCTCGGCGCTTGGAAGCCATCCGGATAGTCATCTCGTGCTCCTCCACTGCTTCGTGGGCTCAGAACCCTCTGACTTGCGGGTACGGACCGGCAAGACTGCCGGGCTGCCCGACGTCAACGCAACCGTGGTTCTCGATCCGATGCAAGCCCATACAGCATCACCTTGCATTACGAAATCGTTGCAATCCCATCTGTCACCCAAGCCGGGAGAAACCCCGGGTAGAACGCGGGCAACGCGCCCGCCCGTGGCGGCCGGCGTGTCGGCGGCGGGACGTAGGCTGGTGCCGCCAGATCACTGGTGCCCCTACGGAAGGACGGACATGATCGAGCTGAGGACGCCGCGCGAGATCGAGGAGATGCGCCCGGCGGGACGCTTCGTCGCCGACGTGCTGCTCGCCGTCCGCGAAGCAGCGGGCGTGGGGGTCAACCTCCTCGAGCTCGACGAGGTCGCGCACAAGATGATCCGCGACCAGGGCGCCGAGTCGTGCTACATCGACTACCACCCGTCGTTCGGTGCCATGCCGTTCGGCAAGGTCATCTGCACGTCGGTGAACGACGCCGTGCTGCACGGCCTGCCGTTCGACTACGCGCTGCAGGACGGCGACCTGCTGTCGATCGACTTCGCGGCCTCCGTGAACGGCTGGGTCTCCGACTCCGCCCTGTCGATCGTGGTCGGCAAGCCGGACCCGGCCCGCGCCGAGCGCGACGTCAAGCTGATCCGCACCACCGAGGTGGCGCTGGAGGCCGGCATCGCCGCCGCGCAGCCCGGCAAGAAGATCGGCGACATCTCCGCGGCGATCGCGGAGGTCGCGCACGCGGCCGGCTACTCGGTCAACACCGACTTCGGCGGGCACGGCGTGGGCCGCACCATGCACGGTGACCCGCACGTGCCGAACAACGGCCGCGCGGGCCGCGGGTTCCCCCTCAAGCCGGGCCTCGTCATCGCGGTCGAGCCGTGGTTCCTGGAGACCACGGACAAGATCTTCACCGACCCGGACGGCTGGACGCTGCGCTCCGAGGACGGTTCGCGCGGTGCCCACTCGGAGCACACGATCGCGATCACGGAGGACGGCCCGCTGATCCTCACGGCGCGCTGACGCTCTCGCCGAGATAGAACCAGGGCGAAGTAGAGCCAGGGCGAGATAGAACCGCAGCGAAGTAGAACCGGCGCTGCGGTTCTACTTCGCTGAGGTTCTATCTCGCCCTGGTTCTACTTCGGCGGAAGGGTCAGATCAGGGTCTTGAGCGCCTGGATCACGCCGTGCTCCGTGATGTCGCCGACGGTCTCGTCGGCGATCGCCTTCACCGCCGCCGGGGCGTGGCCCATCGCGACGGCGCGTGCGGCCCAGCTCAGCATCTCGATGTCGTTGAGGCCGTCGCCGACGGCCAGCGTGTTGTGCCGCGGGACGCCGAGCAGGGAGCGGATGTTCTCCAGCGACGTCGCCTTGCTCAGGTGCCGGGGGGTCACGTCGATCCAGTCCGGGCCGGCCTCGGTGGCCGTGACGCCGTGGCGGCGGAGCGGTTCGAGCAGGTCCAGCACGTTAGGCCCGCGCAGGATCGCGCGCGACGCCGGCATGACGCCCAGCTCGTCGACGCCGACGACCCGCTGGGCTCCGTTGACCTCGTGCGGCTCGAACAGCCGGTTCACGCGGTAGCCCACGCCGATCTCCTCGACGCCGATCTGCACGTCGGGGAAGCGGCTGAGCGCCATCCGGGCCACGGGCCCGACGTCGAACGTCAGCACGTCCTCGAGCTGGTAGCCGTTGGTGCAGGTGGCGCAGAGCCGCGCCGTCACCGCGCCGTTGGAGGCGACCACCCAGCCGTCGGTGATCCCGAGCTCCTTGGCCACGGGCAGGATCCCCGTCAACGACCGTCCCGACGCGAGGACCACGTGATGCTTCCGGCCACGCACGAGGCGTACGGCCATCACCGTCGGCACGGGCACCGGCTGCCCGGTGACCAACAGGGTCCCGTCGATGTCGAGGGCGACCAGGTGGGGCGCATCGTTGCGCACCCGTATGGACACCGATTGGTCGTCCAGGATCATCACGTACCCCCATGGCACCGTGAGCGCCGTCACCCTTCGACGGATCGCGCCCAAATGTACAGGCTTTCGGCTGGTGATCCATACCTTTGCACGGATAGCTCTTTCACCCGCACAGATCACCCCCGCGTTGCGCGACTCAGAGCAGCGAGCGGAGCACGTCCACCACGCCGTCGTCGTCGATCGAGCCGGTCACGGCGTCGGCCGCCGCCCGCACCGGTTCGGTCGCGTGCCCCATCGCCACGCCCCATCCGGCCCACCGCAGCATGTCGATGTCGTTGCTGCCGTCACCCACGGCGACGGTGTTCTCGGCCGCCACGCCGAGCTCCTTGCGCACCACCTCGAGGGCCGACGCCTTCGTCACGCCCTGCGGTGCGATGTCCATCCACGCGGACCAGCCGACGGCGTACGTCACGTCGTCGAACCCGAGCCGCGCCGCGATCTCGTGGAACTCCGCGCTCGTCTCCCCGGGGCTGCGGACCACGACGCGCGTGACGTCGCCGGCCCAGAGCTCCTCGAAGTCCACCACCCGGTGCTCCCCGTTGAGCTCGCCCTCCGGGAAGAGCTCGTTCATCCGGAAGCCCACGCCGACGTCCTCCACCGCGTAGCGCGCGTGCGGCAGCTCCACCTGGAGCATGCGCAGCACGGGCTCGGGGTCGAAGGTCTCGACCTTCTCCAGGGTGTAGCCCATGGGGGCGGACGCGTCGAGACGGGCCGTGACGGCGCCGTTCGACGCGACGATCCAGGAGTCCTCGATCTTGAGCTCGGCCGCGATCGGCGTCATCGCGATGAGCGACCGGCCGGACGCGAGCACCACGTGGTGCCCGGCGGCCCGCACGGCGGCCACCGCCTCGCGTGCGGCGTCGGACAGCACCTCGTCGTACGTGACGAGCGTGCCGTCGATGTCGAGGGCGACGAGCTTGCGTTCGGTGGCAGGAGGCACGCTGGCAGCCTACCCACCGGCCGGTGAACGGCGGCGGACCGCCGGGTTACTTCACCGGCTCCAGGACCTCCAGGCCGCCCAGGTACGGGCGCAGGCCCTCCGGGACGCGCACCGAGCCGTCGGCCTGCTGGTGGTTCTCCAGGATCGCGACGATCCAGCGGGTGGTGCCGAGCGTGCCGTTCAGGGTGGCGACGTTGCGGGTCGAGCCGTCCTCGGTCCGCTCGCGAACGCCCAGGCGGCGGGCCTGGAACGTGGTGCAGTTCGACGTCGAGGTGAGCTCCAGCCAGCGGTCCTGGGTGGGCAGCCACGCCTCGCAGTCGAACTTCCGGGCCGCCGACGAGCCCAGGTCGCCCGCGGCCGTGTCGATCACGCGGTAGGGCAGCTCGACCTTGGCCATCATGGCCTCCTCCCAGCCCAGCAGGCGCTGGTGCTCGGCCGCCGCGTCCTCGGGGGCGCAGTAGCTGAACATCTCGACCTTGTGGAACTGGTGCACGCGGATGATCCCGCGGGTGTCACGGCCCGCCGAGCCGGCCTCGCGGCGGTAGCAGGCGCTCCAGCCCGCGTACCGCATCGGCCCGTCGGACAGGTCCACGATCTCGTCGCTGTGGTACCCCGCGAGCGCCACCTCGGAGGTGCCGACCAGATAGAGGTCGTCCTTCTCCAGCCGGTAGATCTCGTCGGCGTGCGCACCGAGGAAGCCGGTGCCCTGCATGGTCTCGGGCTTGACGAGGGTGGGCGTGATCATGGGCGTGAAGCCCTGCTGCACGGCCTGGTCCATCGCCATGTTGAGCAGCGCCAGCTCCAGGCGGGCGCCGATGCCGGTCAGGAAGTAGAACCGCGCGCCCGACACCTTGGCGCCGCGCTTGGTGTCGATGGCACGCAGGCCCTCGCCGAGCTCCAGGTGGTCCTTGGGCTCGAAGCCCTCGGCCGCGAAGTCGCGCCGCGTGCCCACCTGCTTGAGCTCGACGTAGTCCTCCTCGCCGCCCGCGGGCGCGCCCTCGATCACGTTGGCGATCGAGTACAGCACGCGGTCGAGCTCCTGCTCGGCCTCACCGGCGGTGGCCTGGTGCCGCTTGACGTCCTGCGCGAGCTGCTTGGTGCGGGCCAGCAGCGCCTGCTTCTCGTCGCCCTGGGCCTTGGCCACCTGCTTGCCCAGGGACTTCTGCTCCGCGCGCAGACTCTCGAACTCCGCCAGGGAGGAGCGGCGGAGCGCGTCGGCGTCGAGCGCCACGTCGACGAGGTCGGGGTCGTCGCCGCGGGCCACCTGGCTCGCGCGGACGACGTCGGGGTTGTCGCGCAGAAGTCGGAGATCGATCACGGGGTCGAGCCTAACGGGGCCGGGGCGGCCGATCCCGCAGTTTTCCCGCCTCGCCGCGCGCCGTGTCGCCCGCGGCCGAGGACACGGAGGAGCGCGCAGGCGAGTCCGAGCGCGAGGACGCCCGCGCAGAACCAGTGCGCCGGCGGCCCCGCGAGCGGCGCGAACCACGCCTGGACCCGGAGAAGCTGGACGACGCCCTGCCCGGGAACGACCGGCAGCAGCGTGAGCACCATGACACCCGTCCCGGCGACCGCCAGCCCGCCGAGCGCTCGCCCGGTGGCCGCCAACCCGAGCAGGGCCAGGCCGCCGACCGCCAGCCAGCCCCACAGCACGACACGTCCGGACCCGAGCTGCAGCAGGAGGCCCGAGACGGCGTGCAGGCCGGCGGACCCGAGCAGCACCGCGACGTCGATGCGCCAGACGGGCACCACCGGCCGCCAGGCACTCCAGTGGAGCGCGGGCCACGAGGCGACCAGCATGCCGGCGGAGCTCAGGAGCGCCGCGACGACGGTCGCCGGCACCGGCTCGATCGCGCCGGGCCAGGTGAGCTGCTGCCCGCCGAGCACCAGCTCCGCGAGCACCGCGCACCCGAACAGGGCCAGGGACGCCCCGCCGCCCGCGGCGCGCAGCAGCGCCATCACGCCGCCCGGAGCAGGGGCACGGCGGACAGGTCGCAGGTGCCGGCGGCGGTCAGCGCGGCGCGGAGGTAGTCCGCGCGCGCGTCGGCGCCGAGTTCCTCGAACCGCGCGATGATCGGGTCTCCCGGGATGACGTACTCGTCCACGGCCGAGCCGTCGCCGACGGAGGTGGCGGTCCACCAGCCCAGGACCACCAGCGCCTCCACCCAGTGCTCGGGCTCGTCCTCCTCCCGCCCGTCCGCGCACTCGGGCTGGACGGTCAGGGAGACGGCGGCGGGGAGCGCGGCGCTGCCGGCGGTCGGGACCTCGAACGTGCTCGCGCGCTCCTCCGGCGAGACGCGGAGGCTCCCGTCCAGCCTGCGGAAGTGCTCGCCGGGGGTGCGTTGCCGGAACTCGCCCAGCCGGGCCAGCCCGAGCGCCGCCCGCGCGTCGTCCAGCTCGCCGAAGCCCCGCACCAGGTCCGGCAGCGCGTCCTCCCCACCGGGCATGACGCACACGGTCACGCCGCCGTCCGGCGCGTCCTGGCACGAGGACGCCGTCACGGCCGGGTCGCTCTGCACGTCCGGCGTGGCGGCGAACAGGCCCGGCGCGTACAGCGCGAAGGGCACGGCGAGCGTCAGCGCCACGGCCAGACCGCGGCGCGGCGCCGACCGGGCGGACCAGCGCCGCGGGACCACCACCACGACGGCGAGCCCCAGGAGCAGCAGGGCCACGACCGCCCGGTTCGCCAGGAGGTCGAGCCGGAACTCGTAGCCGGCGAGCGGGATCGACGCGCCCTCCAGGCCGAGCAGACCACCCAGGCCGAAGGCGTCGACGAGGCCGGCCGAGACCCCCCACTCCAGCACCAGGACGATCCCGGCGACCAGCGGGTGCGGCCAGATCCTGGCGGCCAGCGCGCCGAGGGCGACGCAGGTGACCACGGAGCACAGCGCGGTGGCCAGGGCCGGCAGGAACCAGGCCCCGTCGTCGCCCGGGCCGTCGCGCAGGAGTGCGACGAGCACGGCGGTCAGCAGCAGCACGGCGAGCCCGGTGGCGACCCCCGTCACCATCGGCAGCACCGCGTAGACCGGCCCGCGTCGGGTCGCCGCGGTCCAGTCGCCGCGGCCGTGGGCGAGCACCTGCGCCGTGGACCACGCGGTGGCCGCGCCGAGCAGCGGCGCGAGCACCAGCGCCTGCGTGGACCAGTTGACCCAGGCCCATCCGGCGTCCGCACGCCAGAGCGCGGCGTCCTGGTGGAGGAGCAGCACGGAGAGCACCAGCGCGGCCGGGACCACCAGCAGGGCCGGCGCCCACGCGCGGTTCCCCAGGAGCAGGCTCATGCCCTGACCCCGAGCTCACGGCGGAGCGCGGCCATGTCCGCGTGCGGCCCGCCGCCGTCGTCGAGCCGCACGCGGACGATCCCGCCGTCGTGCAGCCGATGGATCGTGCCGCCCCACCGCACGGCGTCCTCCACCGAGTTGGTGCTCGCGACGACCGCGGTCCCCTCGAGCTCGCGCACGAGCGTGGCGAAGTCGTCGGAGAACACCGGGTCGGCCTCCGCGGTCGGCTCGTCCAGGACGAGCACCCGGGGCCGGTGCACCAGCGCCTGGGCGACCGTGAGCCGGCGGTGCTGCCCGCCGGAGAGCCGGGCGACGCGCTGCGCGCGGAGGTCCTCGATCCCCGTCATCCCGAGACAGCGGTCCACCTCTGACCGGACCGTGTCGCGGGGCACCGCCCGCAGCCGTGCGGCGAGTTTCACGACGTCGGCCACCGTCATCTCCCTGGGCCAGCGGATCGACTGCGGCGCATATCCGACAAGGCCCGCGAGCCGGGAGGAATTCCTCGGCAGAACGGCTATCCCGTCGACCTCGATGGTCCCCCGGTACGGCAATATCCCGGCGACCGCCTGCAACAGGGAAGACTTTCCCGAGCCGTTCTCGCCCATCACCACGGTCACCCGGGAGTCGAACGTGGCCGTCGCCGAGTCCAGCACACGACGCCTTCCCCGGTTCAGCGAAACACCATTGACATCAATCATCGTCATCTTCCTCGGCAGGTTCCTCGACGAGCTCCTCGACAAGGGCCCATCGGCGCGCACTGCGCCGATG
>NZ_JBHVEG010000200.1:0-10695 GCF_042802395.1 Promicromonospora sp. NPDC057488 | reverse complement strand
GGTCCGGGCGCAATGACTGGGTAGAAGCGCACCTCTCACACCGGGAGGTCCGGGATCGTCTTTTCGTTGACCGGGTCGCCCGCATCCTTCGCGGCCCAGGTCGCGGCGCACGCGGCGCGGACCAGGTCGATGCCGGCGCCGTCGAGCCGGAGCTCGCCGTCCGACACCTGCGCCGCCGCGCCGCCGGACACGTACCAGCCGTCCGCGAGGACGGGGGCCTGGTGCGGCTCCAGCAACGCCCGCAGGTCGGCGCCCAGGAACGACGGGCGCTCCCCCGGCACGGCCAGCACGGCGTCGCGCGCCGTCGACACGCCCGTGAGCACGTGCAGCCCCGGGTACCCGCCGCCGCGTGCGCCCGCGAGATCCGTGTCGAGCCGGTCCCCGATCACCAGCGGCCGGCTCGCGCGGGCCCGCTCGACGGCGAGCCGGTACATCGTGGGCGACGGCTTGCCGGCGCTGTCCGGGGTGACCCCTGTCGCGGCCACGACGGCGCCCACGAGGGCGCCGTTCCCCGGCGCGAACCCGCGCGCCGTCGGCAGCGACAGGTCCAGGTTGCTCGCCACGTGCCAGGCACCCCGGCTCACCGCGTACGCCGCCTCGGCGAGCTGGGCCCAGCCCAGCTCGGGGGTGTACCCCTGCGCGACGGCGTCCGGGTCGTCGTCCGCCGACTCCACCACGGTGAAGCCCGCCGACCGCACCGCGGTGACCAGGCCCTTGCCTCCGACGACGAGCACCTTCGCGCCCGCGTCCAACCGCGTGGTGAGCAGTGCCGCGCACGCCTGCGCCGCGGTCATCACCTCGTCCGGGTTCGTCGGGATGTCCAGGCCCGTGAGCTGGCCCGCGACGTCCTCCGGCTCCCGCGAGGCGTTGTTCGTCACGAACAGCAGCCGCATGCCGCCCGACCGCGCCGCGGCCAGGCTCGCCGACGCGTGCTCGATCGGCAGGTGCCCCTTGTACGCCACGCCGTCCAGGTCGACGAGCGCGAGGTCGTAGGCCGCGGCGAGCGGGGCGTCGCTCGCCAGCAGGCCGGCGGTCGCCGTCACTCCTTCTCCTGCCCGACGTCGGAGCGGTCGCCCGCGGCGGGCGCCGCCGGGGTGGTGTCGGCAGGATCGGTGTCGACAGGCTCGGCGGCGGCCGGCTGCGTGGCCGAATCCTCGTCGGACTCGGCGGCGCTCGGCTCGTCGACGGAGTTCGCCTCGGGCTCGTCGGCGTCGATCACGGCACCGGGCGCCTCGGCGGAGCCGGAGTCCTTCTCCTCGGATCCGGCATCGGCGGCCGACGCGTCGTCAGCCGGCTCGCCGTCCTCGTCGTCCTCGTCGTCGCCCTCGTCGTCCGACTCCGGCTCGTCCGGGGAGTCAGCCGAGTCCGCGGAGTCAGCCGAATCGGCGGAGTCTGCCGAGTCAGCAGAATCCGCCGAGTCGCCGGAGTCAGCCGAGTCACCAGAATCGGCAGAGTCCCCGGACTCCTCGTCGTCGTCGTCGTCAGACTCCTCGTCGTCGTCCTCGTCCGAGTCCGCCTCGACGGAGTCCGCCTCGTCCGCGAACTCCTCCGGGTGGTCGGCGGCGTACTCCTGCTCGGCGAGCTCCGCGTCCTCCTCGACGTCGAACACGGTGATGTCCTCGTCCGGGGTCTGCGCGCCGATCGCGCGCTCGAGCGCCTCGCTGTCGACGGTCGCGAGGAGCGCGGCGGCCTCGTCGGCGCGGCCCGCGGCCTCGAGCGCGACCGCGCGGGCCTGCACCACACGCAGCCCGAGGTCGCCCTGGGCGTCCTCGGCCGAGACCTTGTCGAGCACGGCCAGGGCGGCGTCGTGCTCACCCAGGTCGGAGCGGGCACCGCTGGCCACGATCGCGAGCTCGATGCGCCCGGTCGCGTCGAGCGTCGCGGCCTCCTCCGAGGCGGCGAGCGCCAGCGCGCGCTCCGGACGGCCGAGGCCACGCTCGGCGTCGGCCATGATCGGCAGGTGCTCCGAGGAGCCGTTCAGCCGGCGCACCGTGCGCAGCTCGCGCAGCGCCTCGGCGTAGCGGTTGGTGTGGTACGCCGCGAGGCCCGCGGCCTCGCGGACGATGTCGATGCGCCCGGCGCCGCGCACCGCGGCCTGGGTGTGCTCGTAGGCCCGCTCCGGGTCGACGTCGAGCAGCCGGCCCGCCATCACCAGGTGCAGCCCGACGTACTCGGCGTGGTCCTTGCTCAGCCCGCGCAGGCGCGAGCGCACGTCGCGGTCGAGCTGGCTGAACGAGGCGTCCTCGGCGATCTCCGGCTCGGGGGCGCGGGGAGCGCGCTCCTCGCCGGCGTCGTGGCGCGGCCGGTCGTCACGGTCGCCGAACGAGCGGGGCGGCCGGTCGCCGCCGCGGTCGTCCCGGCGAGGACGGTCGGCCCCGCGGTCGTCACGACGGGGCCGGTCTCCCCCGCGGTCGTCACGACGCGGGCGGTCGCCGCCACGGTCGTCACGACGCGGGCGGTCGTCGTTCCCCCGGAAGGGGCGCGCACCCCCGTCACGCCCACCGCTACCACCGCGGGCGTCGCGGTCGCCGTACGAGCGGCGCGGCCGGTCGTCGTCGTTGCGCCGGAAGGGGCGGTCGCCCTCGTCACGGCGGGGACGGTCGCCCCCACGGTCCTCGAACGAACGCCGGGGACGGTCGTCGAACGACCGCTGCGGACGGTCGTCCCGCCCGCGGCTGTCGCGCGCGCCCCGGTCGTCGCGGTCGCCGTAGGGACGGCGCGGACGGTCGCCGCGGTCGTCGAAGGAACGGCGCGGGCGGTCGTCGTCGCGGCGCGGGCCGCGGTTGTCCCGGCCGTCGAAGGAACGGCGGGGACGCTCGTCGTCGTTGCGGCGGAACGGACGGTCACCCTCGTTACGCCGCGGACGGTCGCCGCCGCGGTCCTCGAAGGACCGGCGCGGCCCGTCGCCACGGTCGTCGAACGAACGGCGCGGCCGGTCGTCGTCGCGACGCGGGCCACGGTTGTCCCGGTCTTCGAACGAGCGGCGCGGCCGGTCGTCGTCCCGCCGTGCCGGGCGGTTCCCACCGCGGTCGTCGAACGTGCGCCGCGGGCGGTCGCCCTCGTCGCGACGCGGACGGTCGCCACCGCGGTCCTCGAAGGACCGGCGCGGCCGGTCGTCGAACGAACGCTGCGGCCGGTCGTCCCGGTCGAAGCTCCGGCGCGGACGGTCGTCGTCGCGGCGCGGGCCGCTGCCCCCGCGGTCGTCGAACGAGCGACGCGGACGGTCGCCGTCGTTGCCCCGGTACGGGCGGTCGTTCCGCGCGCCGCGGTCGTCGCGGCCGCCCCGGAAGTCACGGTCCCCGCGGTTGTCCCGGTCACCCCGGTTGTCCCGGTCACCCCGGTTGTCCCGGTCGCCGTACGAGCGACGCGGACGGTCGTCTTCGCTGCGCCGGAACGGACGGTCGCCGCCGCGGTCGTCACGACGCGGACGGTCGCCCCCGCGCTCGTCGGAGGACCGGCGCGGCCGGTCGTCCTCGCGCCGGGGCCCGCTGCCCCCGCGCGCGCCGTCATACCGGCGGCCCCGGTCTCCACCGCGCTCACCGCCCCGGTCGTCGCGACGCGGACCGTTGCCGTCGTTGCGGTAGGCGCCCTTGCGCTCGCCGCGGCGGTCGCCCTCGCGGTCGTTCCCCTGGTCACGGGGCGTTTCGTTCACGGTGTTCCCTTCGATGACAGATGCCCGAACATTCTCCCACGGGAGCCGTCGTCTCCTGTGGTCGAAAGCATGTGACGTGCAGCGTCCGCGAGCCCCAAGAACGAGATCGGTCGGTTGCGCCGAGACCGGTCAATCAACCGACCGAGCTCAGCGCAACCGACCGATCTCGACGCCCCCTGCGCGCCAGGCGCAGCCCCCTCAGCCCAGCAGTTCCTCCGGAGCGGCTCCGCGCTGGGAGGCGTCCAGGACCAGCACCATGTGCGCCGTCGGCATGGCGCGCCCCTGCCGGGACAGCGCGTCGGTGATCTGCAGCAGGCACCCCGGGTTGGACGTGACCAGCAGCTCCGCGCCCGTGGCGGCCACGTGGGCGGCTTTACGGTCGCCCAGCTCCCGGGCCGGCCCGGGGTTGGTGAGGTTGTAGATCCCGGCCGACCCGCAGCACATGTCGCCCTCGGCGATCTCCTTGACCACCAGCCCGGGGATCGTCGCGAGCACCGCGCGCGGCTGCGCCCGGACGCCCTGCGCGTGCCGCAGGTGGCAGGCGTCGTGGTAGGCGATCGTCAGCGGCAACGGGTGTCGCGGCGCGACGGGCTCCAGCTCCGCCAGCACCTCGGCGACGTCCCGGGTCCGGGCCGCGAACGCGGCGGCCCGCTCGGCGTACGCAGGGTCGTCGGCCAGCAGGTCCGCGTAGTCCTTCATCGTGGACCCGCACCCGGCCGAGTTGGCCACGATCCGCTCCACGCCCGCGTCGGCGAACGCGTCGATCAGCGCCCGCGCGTAGTCGAGCCCCTCGGCCTCCCGCCCGGCGTGGACCGAGAGCGCGCCGCAGCAGCCCTGGTCCGGCGGCACCACGACGTCGCAGCCCTCCGCCGCGAGCACCCGCGCCGTCGCCGCGTTCACGCCCGGGTAGAGCTCGCGCTGCACGCAGCCCAGCAGCAGCCCGACCGTCATCCGCCGCTCCCCGGCCGCAGGCACCAGCGCCGGCACCGGCACGCGCGGCCCCACGGGTGGCGCGATCGCCTCCATGGTCGCCAGCGTCGGCGAGGTCCGCGCCAGCACCGGCCGCACCAGGCGGGACAGCCCCGAACGCTGGTACATCGCGAGCAGCGGCAGCACCCGCCGCAGCCGTTCCGGATGCGGGAAGAGCGCGAAGATCGCCGACCGCAACAGCCGCTGCCCGCGCGTGCGGTGCTCGGCACCGCGCCGCTCGACCTGCTGCCGGGTCGCCTCGACGAGCGTGTCGTAGCGCACCCCCGACGGGCACGCAGTCACGCACGCCATGCACCCCAGGCACGCGTCGACGTGCTGCACCAGCGCCGCCGACATCGGCTCACCCTCCAGGCCCTCCTTCATGAGGTAGATCCGGCCGCGCGGGGAGTCCATCTCCTCGCCCCACAGGGAGTAGGTGGGGCAGGCGGGGAGGCAGAACCCGCAGTGCACGCAGTCGTCCACCAGCTCGCGGGACGGCGGACGGTGCTCGTCGAACGCCCCCTGCCCGTCGGATCCCGCCCCGTCGAAGGAGCCCAGCAGGTCCGGCTTCGCCTCGGTCATCAGATGCCTCCCACGAATCGGCCGGGTGCCAGGTTCCGCCCGGGGTCGAGCTGCCGCTTGATCGCCCGCATCAGGTCGAGCCCGCCCACGGGACCCCACGCGTCGAGCGCCGCCCGCACCTCGCGCGACGCGCGCAGCACGGTCGCGGTCCCCTCCCGTGGGCCGGGTGCGGCCGCCCGCAGGTGCCCGACGGCGAGCGCGGTCGCCTCGGGCGAGCCCGTCACCAGGGCGTACAGCACCCCGGCGGCGGTCCCGCGCAGCGCGACACCGGCCCCGTACCGTTGCTCGGCGTCCCGCGCCGCGGCCAGCAGGCCGGCCACCCCGGTGAGCGTCGCGGTCGCCTTGACGAGCGTCGACCCACCGGTTTCGACAAGCTCAACCCGCGGGACGCCGCCGGTCGACCCACCGCCGGTCGAGCGCGCCGAGTCCCCCGGAAGCTCCGCCCACCACGCGGGCGGCTCCGCCTGGACCCGCCCGCCCAGCAGCTCGGCCGCCGCGGCGGCCCGTTGCCCGACGGCGGCCCCGGTCCCCTCCAGCAGCACCGCCACCTCGGCGACGTCCCCGCCCGCGGGCCGGTCGATCTCGACCGCGGCGGGCGCGAGCTGCGAGGCAACCACGTCGCGGGCCCGCCCGGCGACGTCCGCCAAAGGACCCGAGCCGATCACGAAGGCGCGGTCCGGCCGCGCCGGATGCAGCCGGAACGCCGCCCGGACCACGATGCCGAGCGTGCCGTAGGCGCCGGTCAGGAGCTTGGCGAGGTCGTACCCGGCCACGTTCTTGACCACCTTGCCGCCCGACGACGCGACGGTGCCGTCGGCGAGCACCACGGTCGCGCCCAGCACCAGGTCGCGCACCCCGCCGCGCTGCAGACGTCGCGGCCCGGAAGCGCCCGTCGACAGCAGACCGCCGACCGTGGAGCCGCCCGCCAGCCGCGCGGGCGGCAGGTCGACCACCAGCTCCTGCGCCGCGCCGCCGACCTTCTCCAGCAGCTCGGCGACGGGCAGCCCGACCTCGGCCACGACCACCAGGTCGCCCGCGCCGTGCTCCACGAGCCGGTCCAGGCCTGTGGTGTCCAGTACGAGGTCGACGCGCTCGGGCGGGGCGCCCCAGTCCAGCGCCGTCCCGGCTCCGCGCGCCACCGTGACCAGCCCCTGCGCGGTCGCCTCGCGCAGCACGGCCGCCACGCCGTCCGCCGACGCCGGCCGCGCGACCGCCGTGGCGGGTACGCCGTCGACGGCGTCCTCCGGTCCTGACTCGCGCACCGTGCCGCCGTCCTGCCGCAGCGCGTCGGTGAGCCGACCGAGGTCGGCCATCAGAAGACCTCCGCCACGCCGGACTCCGCCAGCGGGTGCGCGCCCCGGTGCCGCCCGGGCCGTTCCCCGCACAGCCGGGGCGTCGGGAAGACCTTGCCGGGGTTCGAGATGCCCTCGGGGTCGAACGCGCAGCGCACGGCCTGCATCGTGTCGAGGTCGTCGGGCGTGAACATGCGCGGCATGTGCTTGGCCTTGTCGGCGCCCACGCCGTGCTCGCCCGTGATCGACCCGCCGTGCTCCAGGCACAGGTCGAGGATCCCGCCGGCCACCGCCTCGGCGCGGTCGACGGCGCCCTCGACCGCGCCGTCGAACAGCACCAGCGGGTGCAGGTTGCCGTCGCCCGCGTGGAAGACGTTGGCCACCCGCACGCCGGCGCGCTCGCTCAGCTCCGCGATCTGCCGCAGCACGAGAGGCAGGGCGGTGCGCGGGATCACGCCGTCCTGCACGATGTAGTCCGGGCTGATCCGGCCGACCGCCGCGAACGCGGACTTGCGGCCCTTCCAGATCAGCGCGCGCTCCTCGTCGTCCGCCGCGACCCGCACCTCGAACGCGCCGGCCCCCTCGCACAGCCGGACGACGTCGTCGAACTCCCCCGCGACGTCCGGGGCCGGCCCGTCGAGCTCGATCACGAGCACCGCGCCCGCGCCATGCGGGTAGTCGCAGTGCACGGCGGCCTCGGCGGCCTCGATGGCCAGGGCGTCCATCATCTCGATCGCCGCTGGGATCACGCCGGCCGCGATGATCGCGGAGGTGGCGGCCCCGGCGTCGTCCATGGTGCGGAACGCGGCCAGCAGGGTGCGGACCTCCTGCGGCAGCCGCGTCAGGCGCACCGTCGCGGCGGTGACGATGCCGAGCGTCCCCTCGCTGCCGACGAGCGCGCCGAGCAGGTCGTACCCGGGCGGGTCCGGGGCCTTGCCGCCGATCTCGACCTGCTCGCCGGCGGGCGTCACCAGGTCCACGCCGGTGACGTGGTTGGTGGTGAAGCCGTACTTGAGGCAGTGGGCGCCGCCCGAGTTCTCGGCCACGTTGCCGCCGATCGAGCAAACCGACTGGCTGGAGGGGTCCGGCGCGAAGTAGTACCCGTCGGGGCTGGTCGCGGCCGTGAGCTGCAGGTTGATCACCCCGGGATCCACGACGGCGCGCTGGTTGGCCAGGTCCGCCTCCCGGATCGCCCGCAGCCGCGACATGACCACAAGCACGCCCTCGGCGTGCGGCAGCGCCCCGCCCGACAGCCCGGTGCCCGACCCGCGCGCGACGAACGGCACGCCGTGCCGGGCACAGGCCCGCACCGCGGTCGCGACGTCGGCCGCGTCCCGGGCGAGGACCACCGCCCCGGGGATCACGCGGTACGCGGCGAGCCCGTCGCACTCGTAGGTCCGTCGTCGCTGCCGGTCGGTGATCACCTGCTCCCCGCCCAGCTCGGCCAGCAGCTCGCCGACGACGTCCCCCAGCCCGCTGGAGCTGCTCTCACCCATCCGGCAACCTCCTCGTTGCGCGCGGTGCTCGTCGAGTGCTGGTCAGGGCATGCGGGCGTACGCCGGGAGGGTCAGGAAGTCCGCGTAGTCGTCCGCGACCGCCACCTCCAGGAACGTCTGCCTCGCCTCCGCGTAGTCTGCCGGGTCGCCCGGCAGCTTGGCGATCTCCTCCTCGACGATCCGGTCGATCAGCTCGCGCGTGACCTGGTGGCCCGTGTCGGCGAGCGTCACGTCGTTGTGCAGCCACTGCCACACCTGGGACCGGGAGATCTCGGCGGTGGCGGCGTCCTCCATGAGGTTGAAGATCGCGACGGCGCCGAGCCCGCCGAGCCACGCCTTGAGGTACTGGATGCCCACCGAGATGTTGTTGCGCAGCCCCGCCTCGGTGACGTCGCCGGGCGTGGACGCGACGTCGAGCAGCTGCGCGGCGGTGACCTGCACCTCGTCGCGGGTGCGGTCGATCTGGTTCGGCCGGTCGCCGAGCACCGAGGTGAAGACCTCCGTGCAGACCCCGACCATGCCGGGGTGGGCCACCCACGAGCCGTCGAACCCGTCGTTCGCCTCGCGCGTCTTGTCGTCGCGCACCTTGGCGAACGCGGCCTCGTTGACCGCCTCGTCGCGGCTCGGGATGAACGCGGCCATGCCGCCGATCGCGTGCGCGCCGCGCGTGTGGCACGTCTTGACCAGCAGCTCCGTGTAGGCGCGCATGAACGGCACGGTCATCGTGACGGCGTTGCGGTCCGGCAGCATGAAGTCCGTGCCGCGGGTCCGGAACGACTTGATCACCGAGAACATGAAGTCCCACCGCCCGGCGTTCAGGCCCGCGCTGTGCTCCCGCAGCTCGTAGAGGATCTCTTCCATCTCGAACGCCGCGGGGTAGGTCTCGATGAGCACGGTGGCGCGGATCGTGCCCCGCGGGATGCCGAGAAAGTCCTGGGCCAGCACGAACGCGTCGTTCCAGAGGCGCGCCTCCAGGTGCGACTCCATCTTGGGCAGGTAGAAGTACGGGCCCTGGCCCTTCTCGATCTGCCGCAGCCCCGCCGTGGCCAGGTAGAGCGCGAAGTCCACCAGGCTGCCCGACGCCGGACGGCCGTCCACCAGCAGGTGCTTCTCCGGCAGGTGCCAGCCGCGCGGCCGCACGATGATCGTCGCCAGCTCCGCGTCCGGCTTGAGGGCGTAGTGCTTGCCGTTCTCGCCCGTGAAGTCGATGTTCCGGTTGATGGCGTCGAGCAGGTTGAGCTGCCCGCCCACGACGGCGCTCCACTGCGGGGTGTTGGCGTCCTCGTGGTCCGCGAGCCAGGCCCTGGCGCCCGAGTTCAGGGCGTTGATCGTCATCTTCCGGTCCGTGGGGCCGGTGATCTCGCAGCGCCGGTCGGCCAAGCCGGGAGCCGGCTCCGCGACGCGCCACGTCGGGTCCTCGCGGATGTGCCGGGTCTCGGGCAGGAAGTCCAGGGTGCCACCCGCCGCGAGGTCCTCGACGCGGCGCCGGCGCGCCTCGAGCAGCTCCAGGCGGCGGTCGTCCAGCGCCCGGTGCAGGGCGACCACGAGCCCGAGCGCCTGCGGGGTGAGCACCTCTTCCGCGCGGGGCGCGATGTCGCCGTTGATCGTCAGGCCGTCCGGAGTGTCCACGTCGAGTTCCTTTGGTCGATCGGCTCGGCTCCCGCCGTAATTCCACGATGCGGAAACTGAATACTTCCTAGTGAAAACCCTAGGTGCCCGACGACGCCCGGTCAACGCGCCCGCGGTCTGTCAGCTCCCGGAGAGCTCCGCCGCGACCTCCCGGGCGACCTCGTGCAGCAGCGGGACAGCGCGCTCACCGAACTCGAACGACACCCGCGCCGCAGGCCCGGACACCGAGAGCGCCGTCGGCACCGGCACCCCGGGCACGACGACAGCGAAGCACCGCACACCGATCTCCTGCTCCCCGTCGTCGACGGCGTACCCACGCTCCCGGATCTCGCCGACGGCGGCCACGAGCGCGTCGGCATCGGTGATCGTCCGGTCGGTAGCAGGGTCGAGGCCGGCCCGCGCCGCGATCTCCCGCACCGCCGTATCGGGCAGCTCCCCCAGGAGCGCCTTGCCGACTCCGGTGCTGTGCAGGTGCACGCGCCGCCCCACCTCGGTGAACATCCGCATCGAGTGCGACGACGCCGCCTGCGCCACGTAGACCGCCATCTCGCCGTCGAGCATCGCGAGGTTCGCGGTCTCGCCCAGCTCGCGCGCCAACCGGGCCAGGTGCCGGCGCGCGCCGGCACCGAGCTGCCGACCGGCTGCGTCGCCGAGGCCCATCACGCGAGCCCCGAGCGCATAACGGCGTGAGGGCAGGCGCCGTGCATAACCGCGGGCGACGAGGGTGCGCATCAGGCGATGGATGGTGGGCAGCGGTAGCCCCGACTGCTCCGAGAGCTCGCTCAGGCCGGCGTCACCGCCGAGCTCCGCAAGGATCTCCAGCAGGTCGAGCGCTCGCTCGACCGACTGCACACCAGGCTCTGCCACGTCGTTCTCCCCGTCGGTACGCCAGACCTATCGGTCGGCGGAACCAGCATTCCACACAGCGGAAGACGGGGTGCTGGAGTTTGTTTCGGAAATGCAGGTAGGGGGTGGAGCACACAACCCTGACGGGCTGCTGCTCCACCCCCTCCTGGGAATGGTTGTCCGGCGGCGTCCTACTCTCCCACCCCGTCACCAGGGCAGTACCATCGGC
>NZ_JBHVEG010000199.1:0-10702 GCF_042802395.1 Promicromonospora sp. NPDC057488 | reverse complement strand
GTCGAGACCCGGTAACCGGGTCTCGACAAGCTCGACCAGCGGCAACCGCCCTCAGCCCTGGCCGATTCGGGGCGCCCTGCGGGCCTGTCGGACGCCGTCGACCGTGAGCAGGATCAGCGCGACCCACACCAGGGCGAACCCGGCCCAGCGGGCCGGCGGCATGTGCTCTCCGAAGACGAGCAGCCCCACCAGGAACTGCAGCACCGGGGCGAGGTACTGCAGCATGCCGACGACGGACAGGGGCAGGCGCCGGGCGGCGGCGCCGAACAGGAGCAGCGGCAGGGCGGTCACGATGCCGGCCGACATCAGCAGCAGCGCGTGCCCGGTGCCCTCGCTGGTGAACGTGCCCGCGCTGCCGAGCCAGAGCAGGTAGGCGAGCGCGAACGGGGTGGCGACGGCCGTCTCCACGGCCAGGCCGGGCAGGGCCGCGACCGTGCGGCCCACGCGGTTCTTCACGAGCCCGTACAGGCCGAAGGAGAGCGCGAGGGTCAGCGAGATCCAGGGCAGCCCGCCCAGCCCGGTGGACAGCACGACGACGGACGCGGCACCGAACACGATCGCGATCCACTGCACGGGGCGCAGCCGTTCGCGCAGCACCAGGACGCCGAGCAGCACGGTGACGATGGGGTTGATGAAGTAGCCCAGGGCGGCGTCGAGCACGCGGTCGCTGAGCACGGCGTACACGTACACCACCCAGTTGACGACGATCAGGGCCGCCGCGACCGCGAACGTGCCCAGGATGCGCGGCGACCGCAGGGCCGTGCGGAAGTCGCCGAGCTGACGCAGCGCGGCGAGGGCGATCAGGCAGAAGAGCAGGCTCCACACGATGCGGTGCGCCACGATCTCCAGGGGGCCGGCGGGCTCCAGGAGCGGGAAGAACAGCGGCATCCCGCCCCAGAGCAGGTAGGCGCCGATGCCGAGGGGCAGCCCCCAGCGATCCTGTTGTTGTGTCACGGCGTCACCATAGAACTCGCGGGTCTGCGCGGGCCGCGAACGGGCTGTGGGGCTCGTCACCAGGCCGGGCCCGTTTTCGATTTCTCGCCGGGGCCTCGTGGGGGCTATGGTTGGCACCGTTCACGGCTGGTTGCCCGAGCGGCCAAAGGGATCTGACTGTAAATCAGACGGCTCAGCCTTCGGGGGTTCGAATCCCTCACCAGCCACGTGAAGCAGACAGGGCGTGACCAACGATCTCGTTGGTCACGCCCTGTCTCGTTGTCGGGTTCGTGCCGGTGCGGCCGATGCCGCGTGTCTGCGCGGCCGACGCCGCACGCGGGTCCTGGCCCTGGTTTCTGGCCCCACAAGTGGGTCCGGACCGGGTTCGCGACCCGCGCGGCGCACCTCACACCCGATTCGATTTCACGCCAGGCCGGAGGGCATGTAGAGTCTTCCTCGCCGCCCCGATAGCTCAGTCGGCAGAGCGTCTCCATGGTAAGGAGAAGGTCAAGGGTTCGATTCCCTTTCGGGGCTCTGTGATCGACGCGGGGTCGTACGCCTACCCCACCGGCTAGCCGGTGGGGAGCAACGGCGGACGGCCTCGCGTTCAGTCACGCGCGGCGGGGTAGCTCAGCTGGTCAGAGCGCACGACTCATAATCGTGAGGTCGCGGGTTCGAGCCCCGCCCTCGCTACCAAGCAAGTACATCCGCCCGGCTCCCTTTTGCCGGGCGACGAGAAGACACATGGCGCCTCCCTCTCGAGGCGCGGAGGTGAGAGCCATGGCAAGCAAGAGCGCGGATGTCCGCCCGAAGATCACGCTGGCGTGCGTGGACTGCAAGGAGCGGAACTACATCACGAAGAAGAACCGGCGGAACGACCCGGACCGCCTGGAGCTGGCGAAGTTCTGCCCGCGCTGCGGCAAGCACACGTCGCACCGCGAGACCCGCTGAGTCTCTCAGTAGCTTCACACCGACGTGGCGAACGCTGATTTCGAGGGCCGGTCCTACCCGGCCAACGCTCCCTACTCCGTAGGCCGCGAGAAGATCCGCGAGTTCGCTGTTGCCGTCGGTGCCACGCACCCCGCGCACCACGATCTCGTGGCGGCGCGGGGTTCTGGCTTTACGGACCTTGTCGCCCCGCCCACGTTCGCCGTGGTCGTGGCCCAGCGCGCGGAGTCGCAGTACATCAGCGACCCCGAGGCGCGCATCGACTTCACGCGCGTGGTCCACGCGGACGAGCGCTTCACGCACCACCGCCCGATCGTCGCCGGCGACGAGCTCACGACGGTGCTGCACGTGGACCGCGTCGTCGTGCGCGGGGCCATCAGCATGGTGACCACACGCTGCGAGATCTACGCGATGCCCCAGCAGGTCGAGGTGCCGTCGCCCGAGGCCGACGGCCCCGGCGAGCACGTCGCCACCGTCGTCTCCACGCTGGCCATCCGAGGTGAGGACGCATGAGCCGCCCCGACATCGCGACGCTCGCCGTCGGCGACGTGATCGGCAGCCGCACCGTCACCTTCGACCGTGCGACCCTCGTCCGGTACGCGGGCGCCAGCGGCGACCTCAACCCGATCCACTGGAACGACAAGTTCGCCGTGGGCGCGGGCCTGCCCGGCGTCATCGCACACGGCATGCTCACGATGGGCAGCGTCGTCGGCCTGGTCGTGGACTGGGCGGGCGACCCGGGCGCCGTCGTCGACTACCAGACGCGGTTCACCAAGCCCGTCGAGGTGCCCAACCCGGGCACCGCCCAGGTCGACGTCGTGGGCACGGTCGGCGTGGTCGACGCCGACGCCGGCACGGTCCGCGTGGACCTGGTCGTCACGGTCGACGCCGCCAAGGTCCTGGGCCGCACCCAGGTGCTCGTCCGCCTCTGACGCCTCCGGCGCCCCTCACTCGCGGCAGCCTCGAGACCCTCGCCAGGAACGGTTCGCCGGGGTAACGGATTTTTAACCCGAAAACCCTTCCTCATGCGCACCTGCATCAGGTGTGATGCTCTCGTCCGGAGTTGTATGGACCCGACGAGAGGAACTCCGCGTGACGTCTCGACGACGTATCACAGCCCTGGCCACCGCGGCCGGGGTGCTCTTTCCGCTCATCCCGCTCTCCGCGGTCGCCGCCGGTGCGGCGACCGCCTCTCCCACGGCGGCCCCGCGTGCCGACGACGTCGTCGCGTGCGCCCCGGTGCTGGCCGCCGGTTCGCTCGACGAGGCGTTCGGCGCGGCCGCCGAGGCCACGGGGGTGCCCGAGGACCTGCTCAAGGCCGTGTCGTACCTGGAGTCCCGCTGGGACCAGCACGCGGGCCAGGCCAGTGCCGACGGCGGCTACGGCGTGTTCAACCTGGAGGCCGGCCCGGCGGTCGGCCACGCGCACGGCGAGGGCCTGCCGCTCTCCGCCGTGACCGACAAGGCGGGCCCGGCCCGCGAGGGCACCGCCGAGCTGACCCGGGCCGCCGCGCTGACGGGCCTCGACGAGGCCACCCTGAAGTCCGACGCGCAGGCGAACGTCTGCGGCGGTGCGGCCCTCCTGGCGTCCTACCAGGCCCAGGCGGAGCGCGACGGCGCCGCCCAGGCCGCCACCGAGGCCGGCACGGCCGACCTGACCGCCTGGGAGGACGCGGTGTCCCGCATGAGCGACATCGAGGGCTTCGCGGCCGGCGTCTTCACGACGCTGCGGCGTGGAGCAGGTACCACCACTCCCGCCGACGGTGCGGTGATCCTCACCGGCAACCCGGACGTCGTCGTGCCGAAGACCGGAGCGACGAGCGACCCCGGGGCGGACTGCCCCGCCGACCTCGGCTGCGAGTGGCTCCCCGCCCCGTACGAGAAGGCCTCCGCCGACGACCCGGACGGCACCGGGGACTACGGCAACCACGACCAGGCCGACCGGACGGGCGCGGGCGGCCCGTCGATCGACTACATCTTGATCCACGACACCGAGACCGCCTACCAGCCGTCGGTCAACCTGGTGCAGGACCCGACCTACCTGGCCTGGAACTACACGCTGCGCTCCTCCGACGGGCACGTGGCCAACCACCTCGACCCGGCCGACGTCGGCTGGCACGCGGGCAACTGGTTCATGAACATGCACTCGATCGGCCTGGAGCACGAGGGCTGGGCCGGCACCGGCTCCTGGTACACGGAGGCGATGTACCAGTCCTCGGCCGCGCTGGTGCGGTACCTCGCCGAGGAGCACGACATCCCGCTCGACCGCGCCCACGTCATCGGGCACGACCAGGTGCCGGGCATCCTGCCGGGCTACACCAAGAACGTGCACTGGGACCCGGGCCCCTACTGGGACTGGGACCACTACTTCGAGCTGCTGGGCGCGCCCATCGGCGGCGACCTTGAGGCGACGACGGACGTCGCGCCCGGCGACGTCGTCGAGGTGCGCACGGGCTACGCCGACAACCCGAACACGGTGACGGGCTGCGAGGAGGCGTCGCCGACCTCGGGCGACTGCGTCGAGGGCGCGGGCACCAACTTCCGCTACCTGTACCAGGAGCCCGCCCAGGACGCCGCGCTGGCGAAGGACCCGGGCTGGAAGCCGGACGGCGCCGACGGCACCACCTATGCGAGCGACGTGAGCGCGCGCGTGCAGTCCGGGCACAAGCTCGTCGTCGACCGGGTCGAGGGCGACTGGCTCGGCGTGTGGTGGGCCGGCGCGCTGGTCTGGTTGCACAACCCGGCCGACCGGCCGGTGGTGGTGCCGGCGACGGCACAGACGATCACGGTCGCGGGTGACGCCCCGGCCCCGGTCTTCGGCCGGGCCTACCCGGAGGCGGCCGCCTACGAGGCGCACCCGGACGTGCCGGTGCAGGAGGTCACGCCGATCGAGTACACGGTCGGCGTCGGCCAGACGTACGCCGTGTCCGACGACGACGTGGCCGCCGACTACTACCGGGCCGCCACGTTCGACGGCTCGGGGCCGGGCGACCGCACGGTCGTGCGCGGCGACGACGTCTACTACCAGGTGTGGCTGGCGCACCGGCACGTGTACGTCAACGCGGCCGACGTCGAGCTCCACGACCCGGTGGTCGCGGACGTGTCGGGTCCGTCGATCGAGGGCAAGGCCCGGGTGGGCCGCCTCCTGACCGCGGAGCCCGGCACGTACCTGCCGGCGGACGTCGACGTGGCCTACCGGTGGCTGCGCGACGGCGAGCCGGTGCGCTGGGCGACCGGCAGCCGGTACCCGGTGACGGGCCGCGACCGCGGCGCGGAGCTGACGGTCGAGGTGACGGTCTCCGCGGACGGGTACACGGCGGCGTCGTACACCTCGGAGCCGCGGCGGGTGGCGGGCCGCTAGCCGGGAGCCGATACGCACGCGGGGTGTGTTGCGCCGAGTAGACATCGTCTACTCCGCGCAACACACCCCGCGTGCGTACGTTCTACCGGTGCCCCGGCCGGAGGGCCGGGCCGACCCGGCTCACCAGTTCGGGGTGACCCCGGGCAGGTTGCGCGGCAGCTTCACGTCCTTCGGGTGGTAGACGTACGTCAGGCCGTCGGTCGAGGTCTGCCAGACCCGCTCGAAGTTCTCCCGCGTGTACACGACGCGGACGGCGTCGTTGGTCGCGCCGTGCGGGTCGTTGAGGATCGGGTCGCCGTCGGCGGTGAACCCGCGCAGCACCACGAGGTGCCCGTCCGTCTCGTACCCGGCCTCCGGCATCTCCTCGGCCTCGAAGTTGATCGAGAAGACCAGCGGGATGCCGGCCGCGACGAACTTCTCCGCCTCCGCGAGGGAGCGCAGCCGGGTCACGAACGACTCCAGGCCGAACGTGCTCGCGTAGGCGGCGTTGAACGGCCAGTTGCCGGCGCCCTCGTACGTGTAGTCCCAGGTGTTCATCGCGGCGTAGTCGACCTGCGGGTCGCCGTTCGGCGCCTCGATGCCCTCCAGCTCCTCGGCCGGCACCTCGCGCCCGTAGGAGTAGATCACCATCGTCGACGACGTCGGCGAGCACCACACCTGGCCGCCGCCGCCGAACTCGGGGTACTCGCCGCGGTGGATGTTCTGGCTGTACTGCGGCACGTCGAGCGACACCTCGCGCCCGAGCGTGAAGTCGCTCGTGCCCGTGTAGTGCGCGTCGGGCAGATACTCGTTGGTCATCGTGCTCACGGAGTCGAGCCGCGGGGAGACCCGCGTGCCCTCGGGCCGGTACAGCGTGGCCCGGGTCTGGAACGCCTCCGGCTCGTTGCCGGACTTCGCGACGAACGTGTCCGTGAACAGGTACGCGTCGTCGTCGGTCTGGCCGTTCACGGAGGTGCGGTGGATGTCGCCGACGCCGCCGTCGGCGGGTGCGAACTCGTCGTCCGAGGCCCAGCGGCCCATGACGAACCACTTGGTCCAGGTCCCGTCGGCCTTGCGGCCGCGGAACTCGATCTCGACCCAGGTACCCGTGGGCGTCTTCGCGTTCCACGAGCTCACGGACTCGTCGATCGCGTACCCGGTCTCGACCACCGGCGAGGTCCACCGGCCGGTCTCGTAGCTGACGGGCGTGCCGTCACCGAACGGGTCGGTGTACTCGACGGTCTCCCCGCCGCCCCGCAGCACCAGGCCGCCGTGCGCGCCCGGCCGCAGGTTGGAGCTCTCTCCCGCGCGGAAGTCCCGCACGCCGTCCCACGCCGTCAGCGTGATCTGGTTGTCCGACGCCGCCGTGCCCTGCTCTGCCGTCTCCGCCGCCGGAACGGCGCTCGCCGCGATCCCCGCCTGCGTCACGAGCGCTCCCGTCGTCACCAGTGCCAATGCCGTCCTGCGCAGTCTTCCCCGTGTCGACACGCGTGTCTCCCTGTCTCCGGGCCCCTCTCGGTGAGCGGGCCGTGCACCTTCTCTATCAGAGGCGGGGCCGGGACAGCAGCAGTTTTGGGGACGGCCGAAACAGGCCGGCCCGGGCTCAGCCCAGATCGGGCACGGGGCCGGTCGTCGTGCCCTCGACCAGGCTGACCGGCAGCATCACCGACTCCGGCTGCTCGCCGGCCAGCAGCGCGATGACCGCGAGCCCGAGCGCACGGCCCTTCTCGACCAGCGGCTGGTGCACGCTGGTGAGGACGTCGGGGGAGAGCCACGGCAGGTCGAGGCCGTCGAACCCGGCCACGGACACGTCCTCGGGCACGCGCAGCCCGAGCTCCCGCGCCGCGATCACGGCGCCGGCCGCGAGCAGGTCGGAGTGCGCGATGATCGCCGTCGGGCGGTCCCGGGCGGGTGCCCACTCGGACAGGATCTCGGTCGCGGCGTCCCGCCCGTGCTCCACGAGCGAGGCGGGCGTCTCCCACGACATGACGGGCTCGATGACGTCGCGCACGCCGGCCAGGCGGTTGCGGGTGGGGGTGCGCTCGGCGGCGGCGAGCCGCTCGGCGTCGACCAGACCCGACCGCTCGTCGCGCCCGAACGGCAGCGCGATCTCCGCGATCCGCGTGTGGCCCAGCTCGACCAGGTGCCGCACCGCCTCGGCCGCGCCCCGGCGGTCGTCGACGCCGACCACGGGCACCCCGGGCACCTCGTGCCCCTCGCCGATCACGACCGGCACGCCCCGGCGCTGCAGCGCCGCGAGGTTCGGGTCGCCCTCCAGGATGCCCCACACGAGCACGGCCACGTCCATCGCGGCGGCCTCGACCAGCGGGTCGACGGCGGGCGGTAGCCCGGCCTCGGCCGCGAGCCCGACGGACTGCGCGGTGGCGCCCTGCGGCATGCCGGGCACGAGCAGCACGCCCAGGCCCTGCTCGCCGATCGCGGAGACCAGGCCGTGCAGCACCTGCGTGGACACCGGGTCCCGGAACGAGCGGCCCAGCTGGTCGCCGATCACCACGCCCACGATCCCGGAGCGGCCCGACCGGAGCTGGCGGCCCAGCGGGTTGGGTCCCGAGTACTCGAGCTCCCGGGCGGCGGCCAGCACCTTCTCCCGGGTCTCGGGCGTGATCGGTCCCGCACCGGAGAACGCGAGCGAGGCGGTGGACACGGAGACACCTGCCAGCTCGGCGACCTTCGCGAGGGTCGGTCGGCCAACGGTCTGGCGGTTCATCGCGGTTCCTTCTCTCGCTTCGGGCACCGGTGGTGCAGGACCCGGGTATCTGCTGGGCTGATCCCAGATTGTGGCTTACGGTCGGGAGATTCAATCGCACCAAGGAGTTCCGTGCCTACTGCACACGCCGCCGCCCGCGCGGTCTTCGTCGTCTTCGCCGCCAGCGGGTTCGCGTTCGCGAGCTGGGCATCGCGCCTCCCCGCCGTCCGGGACGGCCTCGGGTTCTCCGAGCAGGAGATGGGCATCCTGCTGCTGACGGGCTCCATCGGATCCGTCGCCGCGATCCCGCTCTCGGGCCTGGTCGCGGAGCGGATCGGCACCGCGCGCACCGTGCTGTCCTTCTCGGGCCTGCTCGTGGCCGGGCTCGCCGTGGCCGGGTACGGCGTCGCGTCGGACGAGCACCTCGCCGTTCGCGGCGGCCTGATCCTCTTCGGGGTGGGCGCGGGCGTCTGGGACGCCGCGATGAACCTCGAGGGCGCCGCCGTGGAGCAGCGCCTCGGCCGTGCGGTCATGCCGATCTTCCACGCCGGGTTCTCGTTCGGCACCGTGCTCGGCGCCGGCATCGGCGCCCTGGTGGCCACCGCCGGCGTCCCGGTCCTCTGGCACATCGTCGCGGCGGGCGTGGTCGCCTTCCTCTCCGTCGTCGTCGCCACCCGGTTCTTCACGCCGCGTGCGCTCGCGGCAGCCGTGCCGGACGACGCCGTGGGCGCGGCCAGCGCGGACGGCGCCGACCCGGCCGAGGTGACCCCGCCGCCGTCGGGCGTGGCCGGCCTGCTCGCCGCCTGGCGCGAGCCGCGCACCCTGGCGATCGGCCTCGTGGTGCTGAGCGCCGCCCTCACGGAGGGCGTCGCCAACGACTGGGTGAGCCTCGCGGTCGTGGACGGGTTCGGCACCTCCGACGGCATGGGCGCGGTCGGCCTCGCCGTCTTCCTCACCGCGATGACCACGGCCCGCCTCGCCGGGACGCGCGCCATCGACCGGTACGGACGGGTGCCGGTACTGGTGATCTCGGCCGCGCTCGCGTTCGTGGGCGTGCTGACGTTCTCCCTGTTCCCGGTGCTGTGGCTCGCGCTGGTCGGGGTCGGCCTGTGGGGTCTGGGCGCCGCGATGGGCTTCCCGATGGGCATGAGCGCGGCGTCCGACGAGCCGCGCCGGGCCGCGATGCGCGTGGCCGCGGTCTCGACCATCGCGTACACGGCGTTCTTCGTGGGGCCGCCCCTGATCGGCTTCGTGGCGCACGCGACGGGCTACCGCCTCGCGGTGCTCGTGCTGCTCGTCCCGATGGTGCTCGGGCTCGTCGTGGCCCGCTCCGTCCGGCCGCTGCCGACGGCGGCGGGTGTGAAGAGGTAGCGAGGATCACGCCAGCGGGTATGCCCAGGCCAGGGCGCGGAAACCGAGCACTGAACACGTCTGCGAACACCAAAAGGTTCCAGAATTGGCAGACATCACCCACGCCATGTCGAAGATGTGCACAAATCCAACGCGTCGGGTAGATAGGCTTGCACGGTGAGCCCATACCCGGCAGACACCGTCCAGGCACAAGCGGTGGTCCCCAGCCTCGCCGACCTCACCACCCTGCGCGTTGGTGGGCCGGCAGCCTCGTACGTCGAGGCAGAGGAAGAGGCCGCAACGATCGAGGCGGTGACCGCCGCCGACGACGCCGGCGTGCCGCTGCTGGTCGTGGGCGGTGGCTCCAACCTGCTGGTGGCCGACGAGGGCTTCGGTGGCGTGGTCGTCCGTGACGTCCGCACCGGGATCACCGTCGAGTCGGACGACTCCTGCGGCGGCGCCGTGGTGACCGCGCCCGCCGGCCAGAACTGGGACGCGCTGGTCGCGCGCGCCGTCGACGAGGGCTGGGTCGGCATCGAGTCGCTGTCGGGCATCCCGGGGACGGTCGGCGCCGCCCCCGTGCAGAACATCGGCGCGTACGGCCAGGAGCTGTCGGGCGTGGTCTCCCTGGTCCGCACCTGGGACCGCGGTGAGCGCCGGGTACGCACCTTCTCCGTCGGCGAGCTGAGCTTCGGGTACCGCACGTCGCTGCTCAAGCGCTCCATGCACGGCGAGGGCCGCGAGGGCATCAAGGGCGAGGGCGACCCGCGTGCCCCCTGGTACCCGTCGCCGCGCTACGTGGTGCTGAGCGTCCAGTTCCAGTTCCGGCTCGGCACGCTGTCCGCGCCGGTGGGCTACGGCGAGCTGGCCCGGCGCCTCGGCGTCGACGTGGGGCAGCGCGCCCCGATGAAGGACGTCCGCGAGACAGTGCTGGGCCTGCGCGGCGGCAAGGGCATGCTGCTCGACAGCCCGGGCTTCGACGGGGAGCCGGACCACGACCGCTGGAACTCGGGGTCGTTCTTCACCAACCCCGTCATCCCGGTGGAGCACCTGGAGCACCTGCCCGAGGACGCCCCGCGCTACCCGGTCCGCTCCGCGACGCCAGAGACGACCACGGGCCCGAGCCTCGGCGCCATCGACCCGACGCTCGTGAAGACCAGCGCCGCCTGGCTCATCGAGCACGCGGGCTTCGCCAAGGGCTTCGGGCTGGCGGGGGAGCACAGCCCCGCACGGCTCTCGACCAAGCACACGCTCGCGATGACCAACCGCGGCGGGGCCCGCACCGAGGACGTCATCGCGCTGGCCCGCGCGGTGCGCGACGGCGTCCGCGACCGGTTCGGCGTGACCCTGGTCCCGGAGACGGTCCTGGTCGGCGTCTCCCTCTAGCCGCCCTACGTGTCAGACGCTCAGGTCCCTCCGGGGACC
>NZ_JBHVEG010000198.1:0-10768 GCF_042802395.1 Promicromonospora sp. NPDC057488 | reverse complement strand
GACCGTAACTTCACTCGTTACGGCCGCCGCCCGCCTGGTGAGTACCCGCTCAGATGTCCGCCCAGGACAGCGGCGGGTGACAGCGCTGACAACTGTTCGGCGGTGGACCTTGACTCGGGCCCGCCAGGGGTGAATCGTGTGCGTCAGTTGGCCCGGCGGCGTTGCCGGGTTCGCACGACGCAAGGGAGCTTCATGCGCACGGCACGATTCCTCATCGCACCCGTCACGGCAGCGGCACTCGCCCTCTCGCTCGGTGCCTGTGGCTCCGGCGGAGGCGGCTCCGACGCCTCCACGATCAAGATCGCGTACCAGAAGTTCGGCAACTTCACGCAGGCCGACGAGCTGTTCAAGGACGTCAAGGTCGACTACGAGAAGGCCAACCCCGACATCACCGTCGAGCTCGTGCCGATCGAGGCGCAGCAGAACGACTACTTCACCAAGCTCGCCCTCATGAACCGGTCGCCCAGCACCGCCCCGGACGTCATGTACGAGGACACGTACATGATCAAGTCCGACGTCGAGGCCGGGTACCTGGCACCGCTGGACGACTACCTCGCCGAGTGGGACGAGTGGGACCAGTTCGTCGACAGCGCCAAGGAGGCCGGCGCGGGCGACGACGGCAAGACCTACGGCGTCTCCATGGGCACCGACACGCGCGGCCTGTGGTTCAACAAGGACGTGCTCGCCAAGGCCGGCCTGCCCGAGGACTGGGCCCCGAAGTCGTGGGACGAGCTGCTGGAGGCCGCCCGGGCGATCAAGGAGTCGGACCCGGACGTGATCCCGTTCAACATGTACTCCGGCAAGCCGCAGGGTGAGGCCGCCGTGATGCAGGGCTTCGAGATGCTCCTGTACGGCACCGGCGACACCCTCTACGAGGACGGCAAGTGGGTGCTGGGCTCGCAGGGCTTCGTCGACAGCCTCGACTTCATCACCACCGTGTTCGGCGAGGGCCTGGCGCCGACGCCGCAGCAGGCGCTCGACACCAACATCGGCAACACCGTGCAGGCCGAGTGGCTGCCCGACGGCAAGGTCGGCATCGCGCTCGACGGCTCCTGGGTGGCGGGCAACTGGCTCGAGTCCGGCGTCGCGCCGTGGCCCGAGTGGTCCGAGAAGATGGGCACCGCGCCCATGCCCACGCAGGACGGCGCCGCCCCCGGTGCGGTCAGCATGTCGGGCGGCTGGACCCTTGCGATGGGCTCCGGCTCCAAGAACCCGGACGCCGCGTTCGAGTTCATCTCCATGGCGCTGGACCGCGAGAACTCCCTGTGGTTCGACGTCGCGAACAGCCAGATCGCCGTCCGGACCGACGTCGCCGAGGACCCGGAGTACACCAAGACGAACCCCACCACGGAGTTCTTCACCGGCCTCGTCGACGTGACCAACTTCCGGCCCGCGACGTCCGACTACCCGAAGGTCTCCAACGAGATCATGGTCGCGATGGAGGCCGTGATGACCGGCCAGCAGACGCCGGAGGAAGCGGCCGCCGCCTACGACGAAGCGGTGATCGGCATCGTCGGCGAAGAGAACACGGTCCAGGGCTGACCTGATGGCCGTCACGTCCCGCGGCGTGGCGCGAGTGGTTCCGCTCGCGCCCGCCGTCGTCCTGCTCGCCCTGTTCATGCTGGGCCCCGTGGTCTGGTCGTTCTACGGCTCGTTCACCAACGCCGCCCTCACCGGGCCCGCCGCACTGAGCCCGGAGTGGATCGGGTTCGACAACTACGCGGCGCTGGTCAGCGACCCCGACTTCCCCAAGTCGCTGTGGCTGACCGTCGTGTTCGTGTTCCTGTCCGCCGTCGTCGGGCAGAACGTGATGGGCATCCTGCTGGCCGGGCTGCTCCGCTCGGCGGTCAAGCCCGTGCGCTCGATCGCCTCGACGATCGTGGTCGCCGCGTGGGTGCTGCCCGAGATCGTCGCGGCGTTCGCGGCGTACGCGTTCTTCCACTCGGAGGGCACGCTCAACACGCTGCTCGCCGGCGTCGGCATCACGGGGCCGGACTGGCTCTACTCCACCCCGATGCTCGCGGTGATCCTCGCCAACATCTGGCGCGGCACGGCCTTCTCGATGATGGTCTACTCGGCCGCGCTCGCGGAGGTGCCGCCGGAGCTCACGGAGGCCGCCCAGCTCGACGGCGCCAACGGGATGCAGCGGCTCGCCTTCGTGACCATCCCGGTCATCCGGCGCAGCATCTCGACCAACCTGATGCTGACCACGCTGCAGACCCTGTCCGTGTTCACGCTCATCTACGTGATGACGGGCGGCGGACCCGGCACCGACAGCTCGACCCTGCCGATCCTGGCCTACCAGGAGGCGTTCAAGTTCGCGCAGGTCGGCTACGGCACGGCCATCGCGACCGTGATGATCATCGTGGGCGCGATCTTCTCCGTGATCTACATCCGCGCGCTCCGACCGGAGGTGGACTGATGACGGACACTCTGACGAGACCCTCCGCGCCGGCCAGGAGCGGGCGCGCTCAGCTGGCCGCGCCGCGCGGCACGGCCACCAAGGTGGCGGCCAACGTGGTGCTGCTCGTGATCGCCCTGTGCTTCGTGCTCCCGATGGCGTGGGTCCTCGTCGCGTCGTTCGACGCGGAGGCGACGCTCTCCTTCGGGCTGCCCGACGCCGTGACCACCGCGAACTTCGCGGCGATCATGACGCCGGAGCTCACCTGGCTGCCCCTGTGGAACGCGTTCGTGCTGTCCGCGGGGTCGGGGGCCATCACGGTGGTCGTGGCGGTGCTCGCGGCGTACCCGCTGTCGCGCTACCGCATGCGGTTCGGCAAGTACTTCCTGTACTCGGTGCTGTTCGGCACCTGCCTGCCGATCACAGCGATCATGGTCCCGGTGTACGCGCTGTTCGTGCAGCTCAACCTGCTCGACTCGCTGCCCGGAACCATCTTCTTCATGGCGGCGACGTCGCTGCCCATGGCGATCTGGATGACCAAGAACTTCATGGACTCGGTGCCGATCTCGCTGGAGGAGGCCGCCTGGACCGAGGGGGCGTCCGCGATGCAGGCGCTGCGCCGGGTGGTGCTGCCGCTCATGCGGCCCGGCATCGCCGTGGTGTTCATCTTCGTGTTCGTGCAGGCGTGGGGGAACTTCTTCGTCCCGTTCGTGCTGCTGCTCTCCCCGGAGAAGCAGCCGGCGGCCGTGAGCATCTTCGCGTTCTTCGGCCAGTACGGGTCGGTCGCCTACGGGCAGCTCGCCGCGTACTCGCTGCTCTACGCGGCGCCGGTGCTCGGCCTGTACGTGCTGGTCACCCGCATCTCAGGCTCGGCCTTCGCCCTGGCGGGTGCGGTCAAGGGCTGACGCCGGGAGGCCGTCGGGTGCGGGCTGCCGCCGGGTGGCGGGCGGTCGGCAGAATGTCAGATGGTCGGTAGTCCGAGCTGCCGACCACCTGACATTCTGCCGACCATCCGGGCGCGAGGGGGTCCCGCAGGCGGCGACGGCGGAGGCAGCGCCAGTGCAGTCAGGTCAGCGGAAGACCACCGTGCGGCGGCCGTCCATCAGCACCCGGCGCTCGGCGTGCCAGCGCACCGCGCGGGCCAGGGTGCGGCGCTCGACGTCCTCGCCGATGCCGACCAGGTCCTCGACCGTGCGGGAGTGGTCCACGCGCTCGACGTCCTGCTCGATGATCGGGCCCTCGTCGAGGTCGCCGGTCACGTAGTGCGACGTCGCGCCGATGATCTTGACGCCGCGGTCGTGCGCCTGCCGGTACGGGCCGGCTCCCTTGAACGACGGCAGGAACGAGTGGTGGATGTTGATGATCTGCCCGCTGAGGTCGCGGCACAGCTCGTCGGAGAGGATCTGCATGTACCGGGCGAGCACCACGAGCTCGGCGTCCGTCTCCTTGACCAGGCCGCGCAGCGTCGCCTCCGCCTCGGCCTTGGTGTCCTTGGTGACGGGCACGTGGTGGAACGGCTTGCCGTAGAAGGTCGCGATGTCCTCCAGGTCGCGGTGGTTGCCCACCACGCCGACGACGTCGATCGGCATGCGCTGCGACCGCTCGCGGTAGAGCAGGTCCACCAGGCAGTGCGCCGCCTTGGAGACCATGAGCAGCGTGCGGATGCGGCGGCCGACGACGTCGAGCGTCCACGTCATCCGGAACGCGCCGGCCACCTGCGTCATCGCGGCGGTGAGCTCGTCGCGCGACGCGGCGGACTCCACCTGCACGCGCATGAAGAACAGGCCCGACGTCGGGTCGCCGAACTGCTGCGACTCCGTGATGTTGCCGCCGTGCTCCGCGAGCAGACCCGCCACCGCGTGCACGATGCCCGGCTGGTCCGGGCAGGACAGGGTGAGGATCCAGTGGGTGGCTGCGGTCGCGTCGTTCACGCGGTCAGGCTAACCCGCCACCGCCTGCGGCAGCCCGCCCTGTCCGAGCTCGCGGCGCATCACCCAGCGCCGTCTACCGCCGCTCACCCCGCCCGTCTCGGCGGCCCGCTCGAAGCCCGCCGCCTCGAACATCCGCACCGTGCCCACGTAACCGCTGATCACGTCGACGCGTTCGGCGCCGACGTCGACCGGGTAGCCCTCGATCACCTCGGCCCCGTGCGCCCGCGCGTGCTCCACCGCGCCCGCGAGCAGGTGGTGCATGAGCCCCCGCTTGCGGAACCCCGCGCGCACGACGAAGCACACCGCCGACCAGGCCTCCCGCTCGTCGACGAACGGGATGGTGCGGCTGTTCATCAGGCGCCGGTAGGTGGACCGGGGCGCGATCGAGCACCAGCCGGCCACGACGTCGTCCACGTACACGAGCACGCCCGGGCCGGGCTCGGTGGCGCACTCGTCCCGCATGTAGCCGGGGCGGTCCTCCTGCGCCACGCGGCTGTCCCGGTAGGCCATGCACCAGCAGCCCTTGCCGCCCGGCTTCTTGACGCCCACCACCTCGTAGAAGTCGTCGTACCGCCCCACGGCGGGCCGTACCTCGATCCGTTCCATGCCCCGAACCTACGCGGAGCCACCGACACGCCCGACCGGACCGTGGTCGTCGTCGACTCGGGCGTGTCACCTCTGACACGATGGACCCATGAGCAACTCCACCACGACGATCGCCCTGGTCGAGGACGACCATGCGGGCGAGCTCCTCACGCTGCGCCGCGCCGCGTTCGTCACCGAGGCCCAGCTGTACGACGACCCGCACATCCCGCCGCTGACCCAGACGCTCGCGGAGCTCCGGGAGGACCTCGCGCGGGACGACGTCGTGACGATCGGCGCGTGGGAGGGCCACCGGATGATCGGCTCGGTGCGCGTCGAGATCGAGGGCGAGAAGGCCACCCTCGGCCGCCTCGCCGTGGCGCCCGACAAGCAGGCCCGCGGCATCGGCACCGAGATGCTGTTCGCCGTGCTCCCGTACCTGCCGGAGCAGACCACGGAGATCTGGGTCTTCACCGGCAAGGACTCCAAGCAGAACCTCGCGCTGTACACCAAGCACGGGTACGAGGAGCAGTACGACAAGGCCGCGGGCGACCTGACCTACACCTACCTGCGCCGGGTGCTGGGCGCCGCGGGCGCGCAGCCGGTGCCGCAGGAGAAGTAGCTCAGAAGCCCCAGGCGTGGAAGGACTCGATCTCCATCCACGCGTCGACCCGCGGGTTCTCGCGGTTCGGGTACGGCTTGCCGCCGTAGTGGACCGAGAGCCGGTCGATGCCCGCGAGACCCTCGTCGGGCGTGATCGTCACGCGGCCCTGGAGGCTGACGTGCCGGTACCAGCTCTCGCCGTCGAGCACCGTGAGCGAGACCCGCGGGTCCGCCCGCAGGTGTTCGAGGCGCTTGCGCGTGCCGTCGAGGTTCAGCAGCACGCGCCCGTCCTCGTACAGGTACCAGGTGGCGACCGACACGGGCGCGCCGTCGGGCCGGACGGTCGCCATGACGGCGTGGTTCGGGCGCTCGAGCATGGTCGCGATGTGCTCGGGGACCGGGGGCTTGGCCACTTTGTGCTCCTTCGACGTCGGGTGTCCGCCGCAGCCAATCAGGTATCGCGCCCCGGGCCAAGTGCGTCCAGCGACCGGAGCAGGGCGTCGCGCCGGCCGAAGCTGTGGTCGGCGCGGTCCAGGGACCGGCCCACGGCGCGGATCCCGGCCGCGGCGACGGGCTCCGGCGGGAACGGGGCCGGGACCCGGCGCACCGTGCGGAGCGTGGTGCGCTCGGTCTCCGCGGCGCCGTCGAGCACGGCCAGGCGGTCCAGCACGACCTGCGCCGCGAAGTGCGCGCCGGCGCTCCCCGGCCCCGTCGCGTGCTGCACGCGGCCGCCGGCGGCCTGCACGAACAACGGGCCGGGCCGGGTGCACCGCGCCGTCGCCGCGGCCCACCGGTGCGTGAGCCGCACGCCCTCGAGCTGGGGGAACGTCGTGAGCAGGTGCTCGGCGAGCCGCCGGGAGGTCTGCGGCCGGTTCTCGTGCGCCCTGGCCACCCGCCCGCCGGCGGGGTGGACGGTGTCGTACCCGCCGAACACGATCCGGTCGTCCGCCGTGAGGCGGTAGCGGTGGGCCTGGTTCGCGAGGTCCGCGAGGCCCTGCCGACCGCGCCAGCCGAGCGCGCCCAGCCGTTCGGCGTCCAGCGGCTCGGTCGCGACCGCGTACTCGTACACGGGCACGGTGTGCCGGCGGTAGCGCCGCAGGAGGGCCGGGAACGCGCCGGTCCCGAGGACCACGCGGTCGGCCCGCACCGACGCCTCGCCCGCGGGCGAGGTCGTGCGCAGGACGACGGCGCCGCGCCCGCCCCGCGCCGGCGCCGCCAGCCGGGTCACCCGGGTCTCCTCGAAGATCTCGACGCCGAGGGCGCTCGCCGCCCGCGCCAGCGCGGCCGCCAGCCGCGCCGGGTGCACGAGCGCCGCGTCGCCGGGCCGGACCAGGCCGGCCTCGTACGTGGGACTGGCGATCTCGGCCCGCATCTTGGCGCGGTCGAGGAACGTGTGCGGCACACCCGCCGCGGCGGCGGCCCCGGCGGCGTCCTGCAGCCAGTCGATCTGGTGCGGTTCGACGGCGAGGTCGACGACGCCGGTGCGCTCCCACCCGCAGTCGAGGCCGAGCCCGGCCACGGCGCACTCCATGGCCGCCAGGTTCTCGTCGCCCAGGCCCGGCCGGACGGCGGGGTCGTCGAGCCGTGCCGTCACCAGCCCGGTGTCGCGGCCGGACGCGGCCCAGCCGACCGACCGGCCCTCGACCAGGAGCACGCGTGCGCCGGGGTCGCGCTGCTTGATCCCCAGCGCCGTCCACAGGCCGGTGCAGCCGCCGCCGACCACCACGACGTCGGCCCGGGCCGACCCCGCGAGGCGCGGGTACCGGTCGGGGGTGCCCACGTCGTCCTGCCAGAAGACCGCTTGCCGGGTCCTTGCCAAAGCGTGGTCGACGACGGATCTGGCCGGAACATTGCGCTCGAAAACGGTCTGCTGCAGGCGCCCCATGTCGCAAATCTAGCCAATGACCGATCAATGCCGGTTTCAGTCGGGTGAGCGTCTGATGACGCCGCAGGTGGGGCTACTTGCTGCCGAGGCAGACCGTCTCGAAGCTGCGGGAGGCGTCGAAGCCGAGCTCCAGCTTGTCCGTGGTGCCCTCGGGGCACTCCACGCCGCTGACGATCAGGCCGGTGACCTTGTGCGCGCCCTTCGACGCGCAGGCGAGCTCGGCGCCCTTGCTGTCCACGCAGTCGCCGGTCACGAGCTGTCCGCCACCGTTGCCGGGGTCCCCGGGGTGGTCGTCCGACAGGTTGCGGGCGCACACGGCCTGCGTGTCCCCACCGGCCTGGCCGTCCTTCTGGAAGACGACGTCGGTGCCGTCCGGGCAGTGCAGCTGGTCCACCGACACCGCGTCCTGGATGTCGAGGATCGTGACCGTGGCCTCGGGGTCGTCGCAGAGGAGCGGGAGGTAGGCCTTCGCCCCCTCGGTGGCCTCGGGCGACGGGTTCGGCCCGGCGCAGGAGTCGACCGCCCAGGACGCCGCCACCTCTTCGTCGGCGCTGTCGGGCCCGAAGAAGTGGATGCCCACCGCGATGATCACTCCCGCCGCCACGAGGAAGGCGACGACGGACCAGATCTTGTCCCGTCGGGTGCCGCCGCGGCGCTCGCCGCCGCCGCTGCCGCCGGGCCGCTGCTCGGGTGCGGACGGCGCCGGCTCGGCCGCCGGCCTGGCCGGGAACTGGCCGGTCCTGGGCTGGAACCCGCCGGACCGCTGGACCGGTTCGAACTGGACCGATCGTCGGCCGGGCTGGGCCTGGCGGGAGCGCGGGTCGGGCTGGTGTTCCGGAACACCTGCGTCCGGTGACACGGGGGAGGGCATGGCGGCACAGTAGCGACGTCGGCGTGAATAGCAAAAGGGTCTCAGGTACTTTCGTTGCAATCCCGGGGTTTCTTGCGGATGGCTGCCGGACGGCGGGCGCCGGGCACCGGTTTCGACCGCCGCTGCTACGATCTTCGGGTCGCGACTGGCGTCAGGTGGATCACCACCGGGGAGCGACGAGTCATGCCGACGACGGGTCGTTCGCCTGGGCCCTGGGTCACCTCGTGGAAGGTGTGCGCCCGGGCCGTCCGGCACGGTGCGTGTGCCATCCGCCGCCGTCCGACAATCCCCGTCCCGCATGAATCGAGGAGCTATGAGCGCATCGACTCCCGACCCGCTCGCCACCCCGCTCGCCGAGCTCGACCCCGAGATCGCCGCCGTCCTTACCGGTGAGCTGGCCCGCCAGCGCGACACTCTCGAGATGATCGCGTCCGAGAACTTCGTGCCGCGTGCCGTCCTGGAGGCGCAGGGCTCGGTCCTGACCAACAAGTACGCCGAGGGCTACCCGGGCCGCCGCTACTACGGCGGTTGCGAGCAGGTCGACATCGCGGAGAACCTCGCGATCGCCCGCGCCAAGGAGCTGTTCGGCGCCGAGCACGCCAACGTCCAGCCGCACTCCGGCGCCACCGCGAACGCGGCCGTCCTGCACGCCCTGATCAACGCGGGCGACAAGATCCTCGGCCTCGAGCTGGCCCACGGCGGCCACCTCACGCACGGCATGAAGATCAACTTCAGCGGCAAGCTGTACGACGTCGGCGCCTACGGCGTGGACCCGCAGTCCTACCGCATCGAGATGGACGAGGTGCGCAAGAAGGCGCTGGAGCACCGCCCCGACGTCATCATCGCCGGCTGGTCCGCCTACCCGCGCCAGCTCGACTTCGCCGCGTTCCGCGAGATCGCCGACGAGGTCGGCGCCAAGCTCTGGGTCGACATGGCGCACTTCGCCGGCCTCGTGGCCGCCGGCCTGCACCCGTCCCCGGTGCCGCACGCCGACGTCGTCTCCTCGACCGTGCACAAGACGATCGGCGGGCCGCGCTCCGGCTTCATCCTCTCCAAGGAGGAGTACGCCAAGAAGATCAACTCCGCGGTGTTCCCCGGCCAGCAGGGCGGGCCGCTCATGCACGTGATCGCCGCCAAGGCGGTCTCGTTCAAGATCGCGGGCACCGAGTCGTTCAGGGACCGCCAGGAGCGCACGCTCCGTGGCGCGTCGATCATCGCCGAGCGTCTCTCGCAGCCCGACGTCGCCGCGGCCGGCGCGTCCGTGCTGACCGGGGGCACCGACGTGCACCTGGTGCTCGTCGACCTGCGCAACTCCCAGCTCGACGGTCAGCAGGCGGAGGACCTCCTGCACGACACCGGGATCACCGTGAACCGCAACGCCGTCCCGTTCGACCCGCGGCCCCCGCGCGTCACCTCGGGCCTGCGCATCGGTACGCCGGCGCTGGCCACGCGCGGGTTCGGCGACGCCGAGTTCACCGAGGTCGCCGACATCATCGCGACGGCGCTGAAGGACGGCGCCACGGCCGACGTCGACGCCCTCTCCGCGCGGGTCGAGAAGCTGACCGCCGCGTTCCCGCTCTACCCGGGGCTCTGAGCCGATGACCGCACAGATCCTGGACGGCAAGGCAACGGCCGCGTCGATCAAGGCGGAGCTGAAGGACCGCGTGACGGCGCTGCGCGACCGCGGCGTCATCCCCGGCCTCGGCACCCTGCTGGTCGGCGAGGACCCGGGCTCGCAGTGGTACGTCGCGGGCAAGCACCGCGACTGCGCCGAGGTGGGCATCGCGTCGATCCGGGAGGACCTCCCGGCCACGGCGACGCAGGACGAGATCGAGGCCGCGGTCCGCCGGCTGAACGAGGACCCGGCCTGCACCGGGTACATCGTGCAGCTCCCGCTGCCGAAGGGCATCGACACCAACCGCGTGCTGGAGCTCGTCGACCCCGACAAGGACGCCGACGGCCTGCACCCCACCAACCTGGGGCGCCTGGTGCTGCGGGTCAACGAGGACGTCACGTCCTCGCTGCCCTGCACGCCGCGCGGCATCATCGAGCTGGTGGAGCGGCACGGCATCAAGCTCGCCGGCAAGGAGATCGTCGTGCTCGGCCGCGGCGTCACCGTGGGCCGCCCGATCGGCCTGCTGCTCACGCGGCGGGCCGTCAACGCGACGGTCACCCTGACGCACACCGGCACGCAGGACCTCGCGGCCCTGGTCCGGCGGGCCGACGTCGTCGTGGCCGCCGCGGGCGTCAAGGGCATCGTGTCCGGCGACATGGTCAAGCCGGGCGCCGTGCTGATCGACGTCGGCGTCTCCCGCGAGACCGACCCGGAGACGGGCAAGTCGCGCGTCGTGGGCGACGTCTCGCCCGAGGCCGCCGAGATCGCGGGCTGGGTGTCGCCCAACCCGGGCGGCGTCGGGCCGATGACCCGCGCGATGCTGCTGGCCAACGTGGTGGAGTCGGCGGAACGCTCGCTGGCGCCCTGACGGCTCTGCTGC
>NZ_JBHVEG010000197.1:0-11040 GCF_042802395.1 Promicromonospora sp. NPDC057488 | reverse complement strand
GCCCTCAGCAGGGCGGTCGGCGGCGCGTCCGGCGGTACGACGACGGCGCCTACCGGCGCACCACGAGCCGGTCGACGTTGATGCCCGTCCCGGACGGCGACCCGCTGCCCAGGCCCGACGCCACCAGCGTCAGCGTGTGGTCGCCGGGCTCGAGGGCGGGGCTGGTCCAGATGAGCTGGTTGCCCACCCGCGTGCGGCCGTAGAAGTCGGCGGTGCCGACCTTCACGCCGTCGATCAGCACCGTGGCGAGACCCTGGTTGGAGGCGCGCAGCCCGTACAGGTCCACCGACGAGCCCGAGAACCGGAAGTCCACCGCGTCGCCGGCCACCGTCGTCGACGTCACCGAGGAGTGGTACAGCCCGGTCCGGTTGATGCAGCCCGGGCAGCTCAGCCAGCCGTCGCCGCGGTAGTCGAGGCGTCCCTGGCCGGTGCCCTCGCTCTGGTCGTCGACGGAGCTGGTCCCGCTGCCGCCGGGCGCGACCTCGACCCGGTCCAGCGAGACCCAGCCGTCCCGGCCGCCGGAGGAACGGCCCGGGGCCACCTCGAACCGCAGGGTGTGCGGGCCGTCGGTCAGCACCGGGGTGCGCCACTCGACCTCGCCGGGGTCGCCGTACGGCACCAGGACGGGCTCGTTGCCGTCGACCGACACCCGCGCGCTGCCGCCCCGCGGGCCGGCGACGCCGGTGAGCGTGGCCTGCGTGCCGTCGAACGTGACCGTGAACGCGTCGCCGCGGTCGCGGCTCGCGCTGACCGTGCCGCCGACGGCGTCGCGCAGCTGCCGGGCGGTCACCGCGTCGCACCGGTCGTCGTGCCGGTCGTCGTGCCGGGAGCCGGCCGAGCAGTGCGCCCACCCGTCGCCCTCGTAGGCGATCGCCGCGGCCTCGCCCGGGGTCCCGGCGTCGTCGATCGTCGTGACCGGGCGCAGCGGGTCGACGCGCAGGTCGGCGAACTGCACCGGCGCGTAGTCGCCCGACAGGCCGACCATGCCGGACACCCAGGTGCCGTCGGTGACCTCGGCGACCCGCTCGCCGTCGATCGTCGCCGTGATCACGTCACCCTCGAAGGACAGCGCGAGGCCGTGCCAGCCCGCGGCGTCGTCCCCGGAACCGGCGGCACCCGCGAGCGCCCCGCTCGCCAGCTCCAGCCAGGCCTTCCCGCCGGGCTCGCCCCGGCCGACCGACCAGGTGCCGTCGGCGGCCAGGCTGAGCCCGTACCCGTTGGGAACCGGCGCCATGGCGTCGTTCGACACGCGGCCGAGCACCTCGGCCGTGCCGTCGGCGGGCACGTGGGCCTTGACGCCGACCGTGTAGTCCGACCAGTTCAGGTCGCCCAGGATCCCGGCCGGCTTCTTCCACGCCGCCCAGGAGATCGCGGGCTGCGGCGAGACCTGTGTGAGGCACGTGCCGCGGCGTCCGCCCGCGCACGGCCGCTCCTCATAGGCGCCCTCCATCTGGGAGAAGTACGGTGTCTGCCCGCTCGGGCCGCCGTCGGCGAGGCTGTTCGCGTAGGGGAAGGGGAACGCGGACTCGTAGCCGCCCTCGGCGTCGCCGAGGCCCTTGCCCTCGCCCTTCCACTTGGCGGTCGTCACGGTGACGACGGCGTTCGCGGGGACGGTCACCGACCAGGTGCCGTCGGCGGAGCGCCGCGGGTCGGCCTGGCGCACGAGCCGGTCGTCCGCCGTCGACTGCCACACGTGCAGGTCGCGTGCCTTGAGGCCGCCCGCGACCGACAGCGTGACCGTGCGCGGCGCGGCCGCCCCGATGGTCTCGATCACGGTGCTCCAGTCGCCGCCGTCGGGCGCCGCGCGGGTGACGAAGCTGCCCTGCGTGGTGTCCGCGGCGTCGAGGTAGCCCGAGGAGGTGTCGAGGTACCGCCAGCCCGGCTCGGCGAACCGCGTGGTCTGCGCGACCGCCCAGACGGCCGACTGCACCTGGTACGCCCCCGACCACGGGGTGTTGGCCCGCATCAGGCCCGCGTCGGAGATGCTCAGGCCGTCGTAGTAGCTGGTGAGCAGGTTCCAGAAGGTGACGCCGGTGATGCGTCCCTCCAGGTAGGCGTGGTTGATGAGCGAGGGCACCGACGCGGACGAGCCGCCGGCGCCCCACTCGGCCGACCACGGCCCGCCCTCGGAGATCCACAGCGGCTTGCCCAGGGCCTGGGCCGCCGCAGAGCTGGGCCCGCGCGAGTAGTGGTTGCCCAGCAGGTCGACGGCGTCGAACAGCTCGGGGTCGTTCGCCAAGTCGACGGCGACGGGCCACTCTCCGCGGCGCGCCGCCTCGTCCGAGGCGATGATCCGCACGTCCGCGTACCCGGCCGCGTCGAGTGCCGCGCGGTAGTCCTTGACCCACTGGGACTCGTACTCGCGCTCGTTGCGGATACCCACGTTGTCGATGGTCAGCCCGTGCCCGGCGGCGCAGTCGAGCCAGTCGACGAAGTACTCGATCGTGTCGTGGGAGTAGTACTCGCCGCCGCCCAGCCAGCCGGGCGCGCCCCAGGCGAGCGCACCCAGCGTGATGTCAGGGTTGCGCTTGACCGCCTCCCGCATGAGCCACCACTCGTAGCCCGCGTCGCAGCTGACCTCGCCGCGCACGTGCGCGTGGCTCGACTCCGAGCCGTCGGTCGTGTTGGTGTCGCCGCCGATCTCGACCTTGAGCATCTCCAGCGACGCCCCGTAACCGGGCTTGAACAGGTAGTCCAGGACCTCGGCCCGCTCCTGACGCGGATAGTCCAGGAGCAGTCGCGACGTCGCGCCGCCCCCGGAGATCGCCCCGATGCCGTCGTACGTGCGGCCCGCGCTCGCGCCGTCGACGGCGATCGTCGCGGGGCCGTCGGCGGGCGTGCCGGCGGCCGTGCCGGCGACCGCCGAGGCGCCGCCCGCCAGGGCCCCGGCGGTGAGCAGGGCCCCCGCCAGGACCGACGCCGTCAGGCGGTGCCGCCGTCGGCCCCGTCCTCGTTCCGGCGGGCCCGAGCGTTCGGGCGTGTGTGTACCGCGCATGCTGGTAACTCCTTCATGTCCGTGCAGGGTGGTGCTGGTGGGCAGGTCGGTGGGTGGGCTAGAGGCACGCCTCGGTGCGGCCGGCGCCCACGGTGGTCCGGCGCGGCGCGCCCCGCTCCGGCAGGAACTGCAGGCGCACCCGGGAGTCGGCGTGCACCTCGAAGCAGGCGCGCTGCCCGGTCGCCACGAAGTCGCGCACCACGACCCGGCCGCCGACGGCGCGGAACACCTGGCGGCCGTCCTGGCGCAGCTCGGTGCGGTCGGGGCTCACGGTCGCGGCATAGGTGCTGCCGCCCACGCGGACGTCGTCCACGGTGTTGCGGCCCGTCAGCACGAGCGAGCCGAAGGTGACCGAGCCGGGCGTGCCCCACGGGTCCTCGGCGACGAGTTCGTGCACCGCCATCAGCGGCATCACGTTGGACCACGTGTAGTAGCGCCATGCGCTGTCCACCGCGGAACCGTTGATCACCTGGCCGGGCTCGGGGTCGAAGTACTCGGGAAACTGCTTGCCGCGGTCCCAGGTGTCGAGCCACATGTCGGTGCTCTTCTGCGCGAGCTCGCCCGCCGCCTGGTCGAGCCCGTACCGCTTGAGCCCGTCGTAGACGGTCGCGTTCATGGGCGGCCAGACGGCGCCGCGCCACTGCTCGCAGGAGTTCTCCTGGTTCCAGCCCAGGTAGTAGGTGTAGGACGCCGACGCGTTGGGCGCCTCCAGGCCGTTCGCGCAGTACTCGGCGTCGTCCCGGCTGATGCTCGGCACGGCGTACTCGCCCCAGAACTTTTCCGGGTCCAGCAGGTTCTCCCGAACCGTCCGGCGGGCCCGCTCGTCGGTCGCCACCCCGCCGAACAGCGGGTAGAAGATCGTGGGCGTGACCACCTCGCCCCAGCGGCCGTCGAGGTGCCGGTCCAGGTACATGCCCTGCTCCTCGTTCCACAGGGTCTCGTTGACAGCCCGCTTCACGTCGTCGAACAGCGCCCGGTAGCGGCGCGCGTCGTCGTCGCGGCCCAGCGCGTCGGCGAGCTCGGCCATGGTCTGCGCCATCAGTGCGTAGTAGGAGGTCAGCGCGACGTCGGTGAGGTCGGTGTTGTCCCGCTCGTCGCCGGAGCCACCCTCCTTGGCGATCCGCTCGGCCGACCAGTACACGGGCAGGTCGTCCAGGCCGAGGTGGTTGCCGACCTTGCTCGGGTCCGCGTCGTAGGGCGCCTCCAGGAGCCCGTCGCCGTTGACGTCCCACTCGGGCAGCTTCTCGATGAAGCCGGCCAGTGCCGGGTAGGCCTCGCGCACGAGGTCGAGGTCGCCCGTGGCCCCGTAGATCCGCTTGACGGCGTAGGCGTGCATGGGCCCGGCGTGCAGCTGGTCGTAGCGGGGACCGCCGGTGTCGAAGAGGTCGCGCTCGTGCTCCCGGGCCAGCTCGGGGTCGACGGTGAGCGCGACGACGGCGTCCCACGCGGAGTCCCAGCCGGTGAAGATCGTGTCGTTCTCGGCGCCGCCGCGCCCCCAGCCCCAGACGAGGAACCGCTGGCGGAACCGCTCGTCGTAGTTGGCGTTGAGCGCGATGGCGCTGCGCATGGCCGTGGCCGACCGGCCGGCGGGTCCGCTGCCGCTGAGGGTGCCGACGTCGGCACGGGCCCGGGCGCGGGCGATGTCGGCAAGGATCTCGCCGTGACCGGCGCGGGTGTTCGCCGTGCTGCTGGCGGTACTGGTCGCGGCGTCGCCGGAGACCGTCGTGGTGAACGTGATCGTCTCGTTCCCGTCGAGCGTGTACCGCAGCGCGGCGGCGGCCGAGCCGGGCGCTGCGTCGCCACCCTGCATGCCCGCGACCAGGTCGGAGATCGAGGCGTAGGCGGCCCCGGCGTCGGGCCGGCGCGTGGGCGTGAGCGCGAAGTGGCCGGTCAGCTCCGGGTCGTCGAGCCCGGGGCTGGAGGCGCGGATGCCGCCGTCGGCCACGCGGTAGCTGCTCGGCTCGCCCCACGGGGGCGCCGCCTCGAGGAACACCGTGGTGTCGTCCTGCAGGGCGGTGACCGCACCGACCAGGGTGTTGGGGGCCGTGCGGGCGAACCTGACGACGATCGTCTGCTTGTCGCGCTGCGTCTGCTCGTACCGGGCCGCAAGGCCCGGCAGCTGCTCGCGGGCCTCGTCCACCTGGTCGGGCGACCAGTCCTCGGGGTGGGCGAGGATCTCGCGCATCGCGCCCAGGCGGTCGGGGGTGATCGTCCGGTCGTCGCTGCTGATCCGCACCTCGTAGTAGGAGCCGTCGACGGTGACGGGGCCGACGTCCGCGACGTAGGGCAGCAGGCCCTGGTTCTCGCGGATAAGCCGGCCGGCAGTGGTCAGGAGGTTCACGCGCAGGGCGAACCGGCTCTCGCCCTCCCCCACGTACAGCGCGCCGTTGTCGTCCCGCTCGACGTGGCCGGGGAGCGCGAAGGGGCGCTCGATCTCGCTGGTGCTCTGCCTGGGGTCGGTGCTGTCGGTACCCGCGTCGGGGACGCCGCCCGCGGGGACCATCGACGCAGCGACGACGGCCGCCGCGACGCCGAGGACGAGGGGGCTCCGGCGCACTGCCCGGATCACGCCGCTGTGATCGGTCATGGCTGCTCCTTCATTGTGAGCGCTAACATGCCTGGCCGACACAGACTAGTAAGATGTATGACGAATGACAAGGTCGCTCGCGGCGACCGACCGCTACGCCCGCGCGAACAGCTCCGGCCGCTCCGCCTGGATGTGCGTGATGTCCTGCAGCACCACGCGCAGGTGCTCGCGCAGCCGCGCGACGGCCGCGGCGACGTCGCCCAGATCGAGGGCGTCGACGACGCTCTCGTGCTGCTCGATGAGGCCGGTCATCTTGCCCCCCTCGGGCAGCGAGAGCCGGCGGGCGCGATCCATCTGCGCCTTCGCGGACGCTACGATGCGCCACGCGGACTCGTGCCCGCAGGCGCGCATGAGCCGCAGGTGGAACTCCTCGTCGAGGTCGAAGAACGCGGCGGCGTCCTCGGCGTGCTCCGCCTCGTGCTGGCGCACGATCAGGGCGCGCAGCTCGGCGACGTCGCCCGCGGTGACCAGGGCGCCGCCCTGCTCCAGCGACGAGCACTCGATGGCCTCGCGCACGAACTGCGCCGAGACGACGTCCTCGTAGCGGATGGGCCCCACGAAGCTGCCGCGCTGCGGGAACACCTCGACGAGCCCCTCCTCGGCGAGCAGGATCAGGCTCTCGCGCACGGGGGTGCGGCTGACGCCGAGGCGCGAGCCGATCTCGGCCTCCGACAGCGGCTCGCCCGGGGCCAGCTCCAGCCCGATGATCTGCCGGCGGAGCCAGGTGTGGACCAGACGGCGGGTGTTCTCCCCGCGGACCCGGGCGGTGGTCAGGAGTGGCGGCGTCGACATGCCCTGATTCTGCCGTAGATCGGTGATCGTGTTCTAGCGCACTAGTATGCTAGCGTCCCGGGGTGATCCACTGCGAGGAGGCAGCATGAGCGGCACCCCGGCCGGCACGGTCGACCCGAAGACGCTGCGAAAGACCGTCGGCGCGTCCGTCATCGGCACCATCGCCGAGTACTACGACTTCTTCATCTACGGCACGGCCTCGGCCCTGGTGTTCAACCAGATCTTCTTCCCCGAGGCCGACCCGCTGGTCGGCACGCTCGCGGCGTTCTCGACGTACGCGGTGGGCTTCTTCGCCCGTCCGCTCGGCGGGCTGGTCTGGGGCCACATCGGTGACCGGCTGGGCCGCAAGAAGGCCCTCGTGTTCACCCTCCTGCTCACCGGCCTCGGCACCTTCGCCGTCGGCCTGATGCCCACCTACGAGCAGATCGGCATGTGGGCGGCCGTCATCCTCGTGGTGGTGCGGCTCATCCAGGGCTTCGGCGTCGGCGGCGAGCAGGGCGGCGCCGTCCTGCTCACGGCCGAGGCGGCGCCGCAGAAGCGGCGCGGCTTCTACGCGAGCTTCGTGCAGCTCGGCTCCCCCGTGGCCTACCTGATCCCGACGGCGCTGTTCGCCGGCCTGCAGCAGTGGATGGACGAGGACGCGTTCCTCGCCTGGGGCTGGCGCGTGCCGTTCCTGCTGTCGATCGTCGTGGTCGCCGTCGGGCTGTACATCCGGTCGAAGGTCGACGAGTCCGAGACCTTCAAGGCCGCCCGCGAGCGCAAGGCCGAGTCGCACGCCCCGCTGCGCCAGCTCTTCGGCCAGCGCCGTCGTGAGGTGCTGGGCGGGTTCTTCGCCAAGTTCGTGGAGGCCGCGATGTTCCCCTTCTACACGATCTTCCTGGTCGCGTACGCGGACAACAACGGCTACAGCTCCGGCCTGGTGCTGGAGGCGGTCATCATCGCGATCCTGGTCGAGATCGTCATGATCCCGGTGTGGGGGCACATCACCGACCGCATCGGACGCCGCCCGGTGTTCCTGACGCTGGCCGTGCTGAACCTGCTGCTCATCGTGCCCGCGTTCCTCGCGGTGCAGACGGAGAACCTCGCGGTGATCACGGCGCTCCTCGTGGTCGGCCTGGGGCTCGGCCACTCGGGCACGTACGCGCCGCAGGCGTCGTTCTTCCCCGAGCTCTTCGACTCCTCGGTGCGCTACTCGGGCGTCTCGGTGGTGTGGCAGTTCGGCGCCATGGTCGCCTCGGGCCCGTTCACCGTGGTCGCGACCGCGCTGCTGGTCGCGGCCGACGGCGGCTTCTGGCTGGTCGCCGGGTACACGGCGCTGCTCGTGGTGTGCTCGATCGTCGCGCTCATCGCGCTGCCCGAGACGGCGCCCGCGCGGCGCGGCGGCGTGGAGTACGCGAGCTGGCCGGCGCTGGGCGGCGGTGCGGGTTCGGCGGACGACGGTGCGCCGGTGGACGGCGGCACGCCGGCTGCGGCGAAGTAGGACTGACGACACGCTGCGCGGACGTCGTCCCGGAGACGGGGCGGCGTCCGCGTTGCTGTGTCACGACCGGTCGCCGCCAGGCGGCGATGTCAGAGGTCCCGCATAACCTGCCGACCGTGACCACCATCGACTTCCCGGCGCTGCCCGATGCGCTCCCGCCCGGCCGCCTCGCGCAGGCTCCCGAGGCCCTCCCGAACCGCCCGCAGAAGCCGCTGCTGTGGATGTCCGACGAGCCCGTCGAGGGCGTCGCGGCAGAGTGGACGCGGCTACGGGCGGAGCACGAGCGGACCGGCCTGTACCCGGTGCTGCTGGAGCACGACCCGGACAGGGGCTGGGACGACAGCTGGTATCTCGCGGACAACACCAGCGACCTCGACGTCGATCCCGAGTCGGCGCTGCGCACGCTGTGGGACCAGCTCCAGGAGGACCGGGAGCCCGAGGAGGACGACGAGGACGAGGACGAGATCCCCGAGGAGGAGTGGCCGACCGGGCCGTGGCCGGGTCTGGCACGAGCCGGCGACGGCGACGACAGTCCCGAGGCCATGGCCGATGAGTTCGCCGTCTACCTCCAGGGCAGCGAGGACCTCCACGGCCGAACGCGCCGATGGCGGCTCGGCCTGATCCCCGCCGACGACGGCGCCGACGCGCTGACGCTCGCCGGATGGGACGGCCCGTGCAACCACACCAACGCGATCGAGCTCATCTCGGCGGTACTGCGCACCTGGGGCGAGCGGTTCGGGGCACGCGTCGTCGGGCTCGGACCGGACATGCTCTGGCTGTCGGTCGGCCGCCCACCGCAGGACCTGGACCACGCCCGGGCGGTCACGCTCGAGCACTTCGCGTTCTGCCCGGACAACCTCTGGCAGAGCGACAACAACACGGTCGACAAGTACGCCTCGTCGCTCATCGGAGTGAACGTCTGGACGTTCTGGTGGGACTGAGACCCGCTTCCGTCGCCCACCCGGGAAGTGCCTCGCGATGGCCGAGCCAAGCCTCCGGAACCCCCACGACGCCGTCGGCCTCTCCTACGCCCGTGTACGCACCGACGATCCCGCCCACGATCGCGGCCGTCGTGTCGACGTCGCCGCCCGCCTCGATACAGGCCTTGACGGCCGCCGGGTAGTCGGTCAGCCGCGTGGCCGCCGCCCACAGGCAGAACGGCACGGTGTCCTGCGCGGAGACGCGCGCTCCGTTGCCGAGGCGCCAGGCGGCCTCCTCGACCGATGCGCCGAGCAGCTCGCGGGCGAGGGCGATGCCCTTGGCCGTCGCCCCGGGCAGGAGGTACGGCTCGACGCTGTCGAGCACCTCCTTGGGCTCCGGGCGGATGCCGTTGATGGCGGCCCCCGCCACGAACGCGGTGGCGACCGCGACGACGACGCCACCGGCGATCCCCTCCGCGTGCGCGTGGGTCACCTCCGAGGCGCGGATCGCCTGCTCGGCGGCCCGGTCCAGGTCGCCGGCGAAGTACGCGCCGAGCGGGGCGACGCGCATCGCGGCGCCGTTGCCGTAGGACCCGGTGGGGAACGCGGCGACGGTGGCCCGCTGCCACGGGACGCCGTCGCGGATCTGGTGCAGCACCTGGACGGCGCCGGCTCCGTAGCCCCGGTACGGGTCGCAGCGCTCGGCGAAGGCCCGGGCGATACGGTCCTGCTCGATCGCACCGTGCTCGACCAGCTCGGCGGCCACGGTGCAGGCCATGTCGGTGTCGTCGGTCCACGGCCACTCGCCGTCGGGCATGACGCCTCGGCCGAGGAGGGTCGCCGGATCGTTGACCGGGACGAAATACTGGGCGCCGAGCGCGTCACCGACCGAGAGGCCGGTCAGGCTGTCGGCGCACAGTGCGATGCGGGAGTCGAGGTCAGCGGGGCGGAGCACAGGCAGATCCTGTCAGAGGCTCCGGCTACGTTGCGTCCATGACCCAAAGACGTCCCAAGCTCCCGCCGCGCCCACTCACACCGGGCGACGTGGTGGTGACCTTTCACCACGACCTCGGCGAGTGGACGGCGGCTCAGGTCACCCGGTTGGACAGCGACGAGGGGCTGGCGGATGTCCTCGACCTCGACTGGTCCAGCCCGACACGGCCCGATTCGGTCATGGACCTGGGTCCACTCCGACCGCTGGTGCGGAACGCCGGGAGCTGGAGCGGAGAACACAGCCATTCCCATGCTCCGTGGGTGCTGCCGCGCAGCTGCGCGGTCGTCGGGAACACGGCGCCGCTCGTCAGTCGATCCTCGGACACGTACGGACTGTGGTGGCGCATCGGTGACGCACTGAACTGGGAGCGGCTGGCCGCGAGCGGGCGGAGCGACTGGGACGACGATCCAGACCAGGTGACGATCGACGGACCAGAGCTTCGTGTGCCGGACCACGTCGACGGCATGACAACCCGGCGTCTGATGATCCGCGATGTCGCACGCGTCGACACGGCGGTCATCGCTGACACGTTCCCGAACCTTCGGGAGCTCTGGTTCTACGGAGAGCTCGCGGAGATGACGAACGCTGTGGCCCTGAACCGGCTCGCCAACCTCCGCGAGCTCTCGATCACGGGGTACTTCGGCATGACGGCTGCCGACGTTCTCACTGTCGGGTGCACCTCCGATCTGGAGTACATCGACCTTCACAACATCCCGCACGAGTACGCGACCGCGACTCGTCGTGTCTGGCGACCGGAGGCTGCCAGGGGCACCTATCTAAGCGTTTCGGGAGCCCGCAAGGCGGACTGGGTCGCGGAGAACAAAAACAACCCGTTGCGGGAGTGGGACGGTCGGGACGGCATCAGCAAGGCGGCCTACAGGAAGTCGGTGGCGCAGCTCAGGAATACCAGGCTCCGCGTCCTTGCGGCGCTCGACGGCCCGGAGAGCGGACGACCGTCGCTGCTGGGAGAGATCGGCAAGGAGTACGGCAGAGCGTTCAACGCCATCGACCTCGGCACACGCGACGGCTTCATCATGACCGAGGAACGTGAGGAGCTCTACGCCGCGCTCGCCGGCATCGTCACGGCCTCGGCCGAGAAACAGGGTCTCGACCTCGCCGACGAAGAGCGTGCGCTGATCAACGGTCTCGACGCGACACGAGACTGGTGACCGAGGCTGCCATCGGGCCAACCTGACACCGACGGCACCGTTCAGGGTCCAGAAGGTCGTTACATCTCGGAGGTGTGTTGCGCTGCGTAGACAATGTCTACGC
>NZ_JBHVEG010000196.1:0-11067 GCF_042802395.1 Promicromonospora sp. NPDC057488 | reverse complement strand
TGTCGAGACCCGGGTCTCGACAAGCCCGACCAGCGTCGCGGGGCGGGGCCCGCGGCTGGGCGGGCTGCTGCGAGACGTCGAGAAGGACCCCCGCGGGGCCGACGACGCCGCCTGGGTCGAGCTGCTCGGCGCGGACGGCGCGGACCTCGAGGACCTCGCCGCGCTGGCCGACCAGGTGCGCCGCGAGCGGGTCGGCGACGCCGTGACGTACGCCGTGAACCGGAACATCGACGCGTCGCTGGGCCTCGCGCCCGAGCGGGTCGCCGAGCTGGCCGCCGAGGCGGTCGCGCTGGGCGCCAGCGAGGTGTGCGCGCAGGGGCTGCCGCCCGCCGAGCAGGGCGCCGACGCCTACCTCGACCTGGCCCGGGCGGTGAAGCGGGGCGGGCCGGGCCTGCACCTGCACGCGTTCCGCCCCGCCGAGCTGGCCGACGGCGCCGCGCGCGCCGGCCTGCCCCTGGCCGGCTGGCTGGAGCGGCTGCGCGAGGCCGGCGTCGACACGGTGCCCGGCACGGGCGCGCGCATCCCGGACGACCGGGTCCGGGGCCTGCTCACGGGCGGCACCGACATCCCGGCGGAGCGCTGGATCGAGCTCGTCACCGCCGCGCACACCGCGGGCCTGCGCTCGACGGCGACGATCGTGTACGGGCACGTCGAGTCGGCCCGCGACCAGGTACGGCACCTGCGTGCCCTGGCCCGGGTCCAGGACGCGACCGGCGGGTTCACCGAGCTGATCCCGATGCCGTGGCTCCCGTCGGAGTCGCCGGTGCCGGTGCCCGGCGCGCGCGTGGCGACCCTGCGCGAGAGCCGCGCCCTGCACGCCGTGGCGCGGCTCCTGCTCGCCGGGCGGATCGACCACGTGCAGGCGGCCTGGACCAAGCTCGGGATGCGCGGGGCGCAGCGGGTGCTCGCGGGCGGCGCCGACGACCTGGGCGGTGTGCTGCTCGACGGCGTCCTCGACCCCGACGCCGGCCCCGAGCAGGGCCGCGAGCTCACGGTCGCGGACGTGACCCGGCTGGCCGCCGAGCTCGGCCGGCCCGTGCGGCAGCGCACCACCACGTACGAGCAGGTGGGGTGACGGCGGCGCTCGACGTCGCCGTCGTCGGCGCGGGCCTGGCCGGGGTGGGGCTCGGCGTGCGCCTGCGGCGCGCGGGGCGCACCGGGTTCACCGTCCTGGAGCGGGCCGACGACGTGGGCGGCACCTGGCGCGACAACGTATACCCGGGCGTCGCCTGCGACATCCCCAGCGCCCTGTACTCCTACTCCTTCCTGCCGCAGCCGCGGTGGTCGCGGGTGTTCGCGCCAGGCGCGGAGATCCACCGGTACGTGCGCGACGTCGTGCGCACCGAGGGCCTCGCCCCGCACCTGCGCCTCGGCACCGACCTCACGTCCGCCCGCTGGGACGACGACGCCGCCGCGTGGCGCCTGACGACGTCGCGCGGGCCGCTCACGGCGCGGGTGCTGGCGACGGCCGTGGGCCGGCTCAGCGAGCCGCGCGTGCCAGAGATCCCGGGACTCGGCACGTTCCCGGGCCGGGTGTTCCACTCCGCACGGTGGGACCGGGACCTGCCCGCCGGGCTGCGTGTCGCTGTGGTCGGCACCGGGGCGAGCGCCGTGCAGCTCGTGCCGGAGATTGCGCGGCGGGCGGCGTCCGTCGTCGTGCTGCAGCGCACCCCGCCGTGGGTGCTGCCGCGCGGCGACCGGGCGTACGCGCCCGGGGAGCCGCGGCCCGAGCGCGCGGCGCTCGCCGAGGAGGCGGAGCGGCTGTTCGACGCCCGGGTCGCGGGGACGCGGGCCGAGGCCGACCTGACGGAGCGTGCGCGGGCGCACCTGCGCGCCCAGGTGCCCGACCCGGCGCTGCGCACGCTGCTCACCCCGGACTACGCGGTGGGCTGCAAGCGCGCGCTGTTCAGCGACGACTGGTATCCGGCTCTGCAGCAGCCGCACGTCACGCTGGAGCCGAGCGCGCCGGTCGCGGTCGAGGGCTCCACGGTGGTCGCGGCGTCGGGCGCGCGGTACGAGGTGGACGTGCTGGTGCTGGCCACGGGGTTCGAGACCACGCGGCCGCCGTTCGCGCACCTGGTCACGGGCCGCGACGGGCGCACGCTCGCCGAGCACTGGGCCGGCGGCATGACCAGCCACGCCTCCACCGTGGTGCACGGCTTCCCCAACCTGTTCGTGCTGGACGGCCCCAACGCGGGGCTCGGCCACCACTCGGCCCTGGAGGTGATCGAGGCGCAGATCGGCTACGTGCTGGGCGCGCTCGACCACCTGGACGCGACCGGCGGGCCGCTGGAGGTCTCCGCGGCGGCCGAGGCCGCCTACACCGCCGAGGTGGACCGGCGCGCCGCGGAGACGGTCTGGCTGCGCGGCGGCTGCCGGAGCTGGTACGTGGACGAGCGCTCGGGCCGCCTGACCCTCCTCTGGCCGGGCCGGGCCGTGGAGTTCAGAGAACGGTTCGGCACCTTCGACCCGGCCCCGTTCGAGGTCGCGGGGCTGCGGACGGACGTGATCCGGGCGGTCGGCAGAATGTCAGGTGATCGGTAGTCCGGGGTGCCGACCACCTGACATTCTGCCGATCACCCGGCCGCGGCCCCGGCGCAGCCGGCTCAGCCCGGGACCAGCCCGTTCTGGTAGGCCCAGACCACCGTCTGCAGGCGGTCGCGCGTGCCGACCTTGGCCATGGCGCGGCCGAGGTGCGACTTGACCGTGCTCGTCTCGACCACGAGCTCCTGCGCGATCTCGGCGTTGGACAGCCCGCGGGCGAGCTGTCGCACGATCTCGGCCTCGCGGGCCGTGAGCTGGGCCGCGGCGGCCGCCTCGTCCGCGGCCGACCGGGGCGGTGCCGTGCGCCGCGCGAACTCGGTGATGACCCGGTGGGTGACCGCCTGGTCGATGAGGCCGTGGCCGTCGGCGAGGCGGCGGACGGCGTCGATCAGCTCCTCGGGCTCGCAGTCCTTGAGGATGAAGCCGCTCGCGCCCGCCTCCAGCGCGCCGAACACGTACTCGTCCAGGTCGAACGTGGTCACCACGAGCACGGCCGGCGGCGTGGGCCCGGACGCGCCCGCCCCGCCCCGCACGATCTGCCGCGTCGCGGCGAGCCCGTCGCCGCCCGGCATGCGCACGTCCATGCAGACGACGTCGGGGTGGTGCCGCCGCGCGAGCTCGACCGCCGTCGGGCCGTCGGCCGCCTCGGCGACCACCTCGATGTCCTCGGCCTGCTCCAGCAGGAACCGGAAGCCGGCCCGGACCACCGCCTGGTCGTCCACCAGCATGACCCTGATCATTCCTGTCCCCCCTCGGCGGGCGCCGCGGACGAGACCGCCGGCGCCGTGGTCGTGACCTCATGGTGCAGCGGGAGCGCCAGGCGCACCCGCCAGCCGCCGTCCGGCATGGTGTCCGTGCTGAGGGTGGCGCCCACGAGGTGCGCGCGCTCCCCCATGCCGATCAGCCCCATACCCCGCCGGTCCGAGCCGCCCGCGGTCCCTCGCCCGGCGGCCCGCTCGTTGGTGACCTCCAGCGCCACCTCCCGCTCCTCGAAGCGCACGGTGACGTGCACCGGCGCGCCCGGCGCGTGCTGGCGCGCGTTGGACAGCGACTCCTGGGCCACCCGGTAGAACGCGGCGTCGGCGATGGGGGCCAGCGGCCGCGGCCGCCCCGCACGCTCCAGGTCCACGGTGTCGCCGAGGGTGCGCGCCGTCCGGACCAGGTCGTCGAGGGCACCGAGCCCGGGCGGCGGCGCGTCGTGCGCGTCCTCGCCCGGCCCGCCGGAGCCGGGCCGCTCCCGCAGCACGCCGACGATGAGCCGCAGGCTGTCCAGCGTCTCCTTTCCCTGGCCGCGGATCCAGGCGGTGCCCTTCTTCGCGGCCTCCGGGTCGCTGTCGATCTGCCGCTCGACGGCGGCCGCCTGCACGACCAGCCCCGAGAGGTGGTGCGCGGCGACGTCGTGCAGCTCGCGGGCCATGCGCGACCGCTCGGCGAAGATCGCCGCCTGCGTGGTGGCCTCCTGCGTGCGCACCACCTCCGCAGCCCGGAGCCGGACCAGCTCGGTGTAGTCGCGGCGGGTGGCGACCGTGGCTCCGACCAGGGCGCTGACCACGTAGCTGATCAGGCCCGAGGCGAGGTGGTTGAGCACCGGCACCAACAGGTCGTTCCCGGTGACGAGGGCGGTGGCCCCCGCGGCGAGCGCCGCGACCGGGGCCGCCGCCGCCGTCACCGCGAGCGCCCGCCGGACCGGCAGCAGCGTGCCCACCGTGTAGCCGGCGATGATCTGCGGGATGCCGCCGACCGACAGGTCGTCGGGCGAGACCGCGGTGATGACCACCTGGCAGGCCACCACGAGGCCGAGGCACAGGACCGGGCGGACCCGGCGCAGGACGAGCGGCAGCGCCTGGACGCACGCGGCGACCGCCAGCAGCACCCCCTGTACCGGGCCGATCGTCAGGCCCTGCTCGTCGACCACGAACCCGAACAGCGCGACCAGCAGGGACGCCGTCATGACGATGACCGCCGCGGCCAGGAGGGCGTCGCGCGCCACCGGGGTGGTCAGACCGACCCGGTTCAGCAGTGCGTCGAACCGGCGGGGACGAGCCGGGGCGATCATGTCGTGGAGCGTCGTGGGGCCGTCCGTGGCGGGCACCCGGCCTGTCGTGGGCATGGCTCAGTACGATACCGACGGCGCGAGCAGGTGGAGGTCGACGGCGTACCAGGCGACCGTGACGAGGGCCAGCACCACGAGCGCGGTGCCGATCACACGGCGCCAGCCGTGCCGGTGCCGGACGGCCCCCACGACCTGGAGCACGGCGGGGACGACGCCGAGCGCGCCGAGCGCCTGCAGCACCTGGAGCTGACGCAGGGAGGCCTCGGGAACGTGCTCCAGGCTCATCACGGTCGGGATGACGACGGCCCAGCCCACGAGCGCGAGCACGGTGACCAGCGCCGCGACCTTGGTCAGGATGCGGGTGACGCGCCCGGTGCCCTCCGGCAGGGACTGCTTGCGCACGCGCCGCCGGATCGCGCCGACGGGCCAGGCGACGGCGGCCACGAGCAGGATCAGCGCGGAGACTCCGAGCAGAGGCAGGGCCACGCCGGCGGCCCGCGCCGGCTCGCCCGGCAGCAGTGTGAACGCGCCCTCGTAGACGATGCCCTCGACCTGGCCGCCGGCCACGCGCATGGCGAGGGTGCGCTGCCCGTCGACCTCGCGCCAGACCCACGGCGCGACCTCCTCGTACAGGGCGGGGCTGACGGCGCCGGGGCCGGGGGTGATGAGCAGCCGGCCGTCCTCGCGGGCGGTGACCTGGGTGGGGTTGAGCAGGTCGAGCGTCACCAGGAAGTTGCTCTGCATGCCCCGGGAGGAGATGTAGGTGCCCTCGGCGAGCGCGGCGTGCTCACGGGCGGTGTCCTGGTCGACGACGGCGGCGTCCGCGGAGCCGGTGCCGGCGTCGTCGGCCGGGAAGTAGCGGTCGGTGAAGCCCTGCAGCACGGCCTCGCGCAGGGCGAGGGTCTCGTAGCCCTTGGTGCCCGTGCTGTTCAGCGAGACGAAGACGCCCGTGCGCTCCTCGGGGTAGAGCTGCAGGTGCGAGTGGAAGAACTGGGTGTCGCCGCCGTGGCCGATGATGCGGTGGCCGTTGCGGCTCTCGTCGAAGAACCCGAGCGCCATCCGGGGCGCGGCCGCGAGGTTGCCCAGCGTGCTCTCGTCGAGCGCGGGCGAGTGCATCAGGTCGAGCGTCTCGGGCTCCAGGAGCTCACCGGCACCGGGCTCGCCGAGCTGGGCCAGCATGAAGCGCGCCATGTCGGGCGCGGACGCCGTGAGCGCGCCGGCCGGCGGGGCGCCGACGATCTCGAACCCACCGGGGGCGGCGTCGGCCGAGGTGTACCCGTTCGACATCCGGTCGGTCAGGTCGCCCGGGAGCGGCTGCTCGAAGGTGGACGACGTCATCCCGGCGGGTGCGAAGACGTTGCGCTCGACGTACTCCTCGAACGGGATGCCGCTGGTGCGCTGGACGATGTACCCGGCCAGGGCGTTGCCGTAGTTGGAGTAGGCGGGGACGGTGCCGGGCGCGTAGATCTGCTCGGGCGGGTCCTGCGCCAGGGCGTCGCGGAGCACGGCCGGCTGGTCGCCGAACCCGATGAGGCCGTCGACGACCTCCTCGAACCCGGCCGTGTGGGTGAGCAGGTTGCGGAGCGTGATCGGCTCGTCGAACCGCCGCGGCACGTCGAAGTCGAGGTACTCCGCGACGTCGGTGTCGAGGTCGAGGTCACCGCTCTCGACGAGCTGCATCACCGCGGTCGCGGTGAACAGCTTGGACACGGAGCCGGGGCGGAACAGGGTCGTCTCGGCGTCGACCGGCACGGCGTCGCCGCCCGTGGTGCCCGTGTCGGCGTGGCCGTAGCCGCGCGTGGTGAGGATCTCGCCGTCGTGCACCACCGTGACGACGCCGCCCGCGATGCCGGCGCTCTCCAGCGCGGCCGGCAGCAGGCCGTCGAGCCAGGCGTCGACGTCGGACGCCACCAGGTCGTGCGCGCCGGCCGGTGCGCCGACCGGCGGGGGCGGCGTCGGCTGCTCGGCGGCCGTGGCGGCGGGCGCGCCGGCGAGGGCGAGCGCCGTCAGGACGCCGAGGGCGGCGAGGGCGCGCCGGGCGCGGTGCGGTGGGGCGCCGTCGGGCCGCTTCGTGGGTGTGTGGTCGTGGGACGAGAACATCGTCGCGCTCCTCGCGCTCGGCGGGTGTTCGGGCTGGTCCGGGGGTGTTTTTCCGGACGTGACCAGCCTGTCTGCCGAGCGCCACGACCACATCGCCCGCAGGCAGGCACTCCGGCTACGACCTTTGGCGGAGGCCGCCGGGGCGTCCTGCTACTTCTGGGCGCGGAACTCACCCCCACGTGGATAGGCTCTGCGCCGTGATCACCTCGGAGATGGTGTCGATCCTGTCGGTGGGGCTGCCCGCGCTCGGCGCGGTGCTGTCGGCGGTGGTCTCGTTCGTCGGCGTCCTGCCGGGTGCCGAGCGGAGGCTGCACCGGCTGGTCGCGATCCACCGCGACATGCCCGAGGGCGAGGGCAAGGACGCGCTCGAGGACGCGCTCAACCAGCTCGCCGTCCGCACGGCGCGCCGCGCGGTGTCCGGACGCGAGGAACGGCAGCGGGAGCGGCGCAAGGTCGACGCGGGCGGAGTGATCGGGGTGGTGATCGTCGTCCTCATCGGTGGCGGCGCGGCCTGGGGGCTGTGGCTGCTCGGCACGCTCCCGGTCTGGCCCGTGCTGCGGTGGACCCTGTGGGTGCTCGCCATCCTGCTGACGCTCGTCACGACGTTCTTCGTCAGCGGGATGCCCATCCTCAAGGAGGAGGACGGCACGAGGAAGGACCGGTCCGCGACGGGCACGAAGAAGGAAGCAGAAGAGCCGGCACCGGAGGATGCTCCGGTACCGGCTCCCGCCGACGGGGTCTGAGCCCCGGGACGGTCAGTGCGCCGAGTAGCCGCCGTCGACCAGGTGGTAGCTGCCCGAGATGAAGGACGCCTCGTCGCTCAGCAGGAACAGCGTGAGCGCCGCGACCTCCTTGTCCGTGCCGAGCCGCTTGGTGGCGTGCTCGTTCTCCAGCGCGGCGAGGGCCTCCGGGCTGAGCGAGGCCCGCACGAGCGGGGTGTCGATGAAGCCGGGGCCCACGGCGTTGGTGCGCACGCCCTGCTCCGTGTACTCCAGCGCGGCCACCTTGGTCAGGCCCACGAGCGCGTGCTTGCTCGCCACGTACGCGGCGTTCTCCGCGATGCCGACCGAGCCGAGCACGGAGGCCATGTTGACGATCGCACCGCCGCCGGCGGCGACCATGGCGGGCAGCTGGAAGCGCAGGCCGTAGAAGACGCCGTCGAGGTCGACCGCGCGTACGCGGTCCCAGGCCGCGACGTCGTACTCGCCGATCTTGGCGGGCGGCGCGCCGATGCCCGCGTTGTTCACCGCGAGGTGCAGCGCCCCGTACTGCTCGACGGCGAAGTCCACCGCGGCCTTCGAGTCCTCGGCCTGCGCCGTGTTCTGCGCGAAGGCCGACGCCGTGCCGCCGGCCGCGACGATCTGGTCCACCACGGACTGCGCGGACTCCAGCTTGATGTCGGTCACGACCACGGAGGCCCCCTCGGCGGCGAGCTCGCGGGAGATCTCCGCGCCGATGCCGCTGCCGCCTCCCGTGACGATCGCTACCTTGCCCTGGAACCGGTCCCTCGTCATCGTGCTCTCCTTGCTCTGGTTCGGACGGCACCTGCCGTCTCCTCCAGTCATATCCCATGGTTGCTCCGGGCGACTACATGCATCGGCATGATGTGAGGAGACAGACAGCCCCGTCCAGCACACCACGGCGCGCGCCGGCGCGCCCGGGGCGGCGTGAGCCAGGCCACACGCACTGCCGGTCACATCTTCGAGGCCCGCCGAGTCAATCCTTCGTTCGGCACCCCAGCCTGGAAGGAAACGTCATGACCTCAGCACTCGACACCCTCCGCCGCGACTTCGGCGGCGACATCATCGAGCCGGGCGCCGCCGACTACGAGTCGGCGGCGCGCTCGCGGCTCGTCGCGGGCAGCCCGGCCTACGTCCTGCGGCCCAAGACCGTGGAGGACGTGCAGACCGCCGTCCGGTTCGCGGCGGGCTCGGGCCTGGTCCTGTCGGTCCGCGGCGGGGGCCACGGCTTCCCGGGCTTCGGCACCAACGACGGCGGCATCGTCATCGACCTGGGCGAGCTCGCGGACATCGAGGTGGTCGACGCCGAGCGGCACCTCGTGCGGATCGGCGGCGGCGCCCACTGGGGGCAGGTCGTGGACGCGCTGGCCCCGCACGACCTCGCGATCTCCTCGGGCGACACCCGGAGCGTCGGCGTCGGCGGGCTCACGCTGAGCGGCGGCATCGGCTGGAAGGTCCGCAAGCACGGCCTGGCCCTCGACAACCTGGTGGCCGCACAGCTGGTCACCGCCGACGGCGGCGTCGTCACCGCGAGCGCCGACGAGCACCCGGACCTGTTCTGGGCGATCCGGGGCGGCGGCGGCAACTTCGGCGTCGTGACGTCGTTCGAGTTCGCGGCGCACCGGACCACGCGCGTCTTCTTCGGCAAGGTGACGTTCCCCGCGGCGGAGGCCGCGACGGTGCTCCAGGGCTGGGCGGACTACCTGCGCACCGCGCCGGAGGAGCTCACCTCGATCACGAACGTCGCGAACCCGTTCACGGGCGGGCCGGAGGCCCCGGTGGAGGTCCACGTGGCGTTCGACGGCGACGACCCGGACGCTGCCGCGGCGGCGCTCGACCCGATCCGCCGGCTGGGGACGGTCCTCGAGGACGACGTCGAGCCGGTCGCCTACGCGGACGTCCTGGTGGAGGGCGGCACGCCGCCGCCCGGGATCCACGTGGTGGCGCACGACGGGCTCGTGGACCGCGACTCGGTCGCGGAGGCCCTGCGGATCCTCGCCGAGACCGGTACGTCGGCGGGCTCGCCGTCGATCTCGATCCGCAGCCTCGGGGGCGCGGTGTCCCGGGTGCCGAGCGACGCCACCGCCTACGCCCACCGGGGCGCGGAGCTCATGGTCACGACGTTCACCGCGGGCCCGGCTCCCGTGATCGAGGCCGCCAGGCCGGTGCTCGACGGGCTGTGGGGCCGGCTCGCCCCGTACCTCAGCGGCGCGTACGCGAACTTCCTCACGACGGCCGATGAGACCGACGTCACAGCCGTCTACCCGAAGCCGACCTACGAGCGGCTCGCGATGGTCAAGGAGCAGTACGACCCGAGCAATCTCTTCGCCCGCAACCACAATGTGCGACCTGGACGGATGTCCTAGTCGGGACCTTCGGCCCGGTGGGCGCCGTCCGGAATCCGGGCGGCGCCCACCGCTTTAGCGCAGGTCGGACATTACGGTCAATAGCTCCGCCGCCTGCCCGAGTCGTCCGTAACGCGATCGTGACTTTCGGGCCGAGGTTGGTTACGGTCGGTCCGGCCCCCGGGGAATTCCGCGGGCACTCGAGGTGGACGCCGAGCCCTGTCACCGCCGCGAGATCTGCTCTGAACAGATGACAGGGACGGGGGAACCAAGTACGTGGGCACCGCCAGGTGCCCTTGGGGTGAAGCCGCAACCAGCACGACGCGGCCGGGTCATTCTCCGATCCGAATCCGACAGCTCACCTCGTAGGCGCCGGGAGAAATGCCGTGAGTACACGCACGCCCGGGCGCCATCGTGCTGCCCACCCGCCGATCACCCCGCTGACCCCGTTCTCGCGTGCCGCGGCACGTGGAATCTCCGCGACCGCCCGCCGTGGCGCGGTCGTCGCAGCCGGCTCGGGACTCCTCGTCTCGCTGCTCGCCGCCCCGGCCAACGCCGCGCCGGCGGAGGAGCCCAGCGCCACCACCGCCGAGCTCAAGGCCGTCAAGGACGCGGTGCACGACGCCGCACAGGAGTCCAGCACCGCTGAGGTGGCCACCGCCGCGCTGACCACCGCCAAGGTGGACACCGCCCCGGCCGTGAAGGTCGCCGCCGCGAGCGAGTTCACGCTGGAGACCGGCACCATCAAGGTGACGCCGGCCCCCGAGCCGGAGCCCGAACCCGAGCCGGAGCCCGAACCCGTCGTCGAGGCCGCCGCGCCCGCCAAGGCCGAGACCACCAAGGCCGTCGCCGAGAAGACCGTGAAGAAGGCCGCAGCGCCGGCCGCCTCCTCCGGGTCCAAGATCCTCGACATCGCCAGGCAGTACATCGGCGTCCCCTACGTCTGGGGCGGCTCGACCCCCGCCGGGTTCGACTGCTCAGGCTTCACGTCCTACGTCTACGCCCAGATCGGCATCACCCTGCCGCACTCCTCGGCGCAGCAGCGCTACTCGGGCACCGAGGTCTCGGCCGCCGAGGCGCAGCCGGGCGACATCATCTGGTCCCCGGGCCACGTCTCCATCTACGCCGGCAACGGCATGCAGATCGAGGCCCCGGTCCCCGGCCAGACCGTCCGGGAGTCCAAGGTCTGGCAGGACAGCCCGGTCTACCTCCGGATCGGCTGACGCCACGGGTCGGCCCCGTCCGACCCCGGCTCCCCACGCGAAGGGCCCGCACCGTCTCGGTG
>NZ_JBHVEG010000195.1:0-11080 GCF_042802395.1 Promicromonospora sp. NPDC057488 | reverse complement strand
TGGTGAGGAGCGGACTCTGGGTCAGCTCCGTGCGGACTGTCTGACGGGGATCGTGACCGGTCGGCTCGTTCCTGGGGATCGCTTCACGGCGACGAGTCAGGTCGAGGAAGCCGCAAGCGCCGGTGCCGGTTCGGTCTGCTCGTGCGGAGGCCGTGCGCCGATCGTTCAGGAGACGGTGGTGCGGGTGACGCCTTCCCGACCGGTCGTGCGGGTCACCGTCCCGGCGAGTGCGCTCCTGGGTCTGGACGATGCGCCCGCTGACTTGGACGGCTTCGGTCCGGTCCCAGCAGATGTCGCAAGGCTCCTCGCGGAGGACGCCACCTGGCAGCGCCTGCTCACCGACCCGGTAACCGGGGTGCTCACCGACTACTCGACCACGACGTACAAGCCGGGCCGGGTGCTCCGGTCGGCGGTCGAGGCCAGGGACGGAACCTGCACCTTCATCGGCTGTGATGCGGTGGCGATGTCGTGCGATCTGGACCATATCGAGCCCTTCGACCACGATCGGGACACTCACTGCGACCAAGGGGGCGGGGCTGTCCGTGGGCAGACCCGTGCCGACAACCTCCACGCGCTCTGTCGACGACATCACCTGCTCAAGACGCACGCCGGCTGGGGTGTCGTGCGCGATCCGAGCACCGGGATCACGACCTGGACCACACCCGCAGGCAAGGCGCACAGCCGACCGCCAACGGTTCTGGACACGCGGGTCGATCTGGACCAGGTCGACCCAGGTACCAGCCGGGACCTGACGCTGCGGGCCCTGACCGGACGCCGGCTGCCTCGTGCCTACGCCACGACCGCACCGGCGACGGCCGACACCCCGGACCCATCCGGACCCGGCGAGCCGCCGTTCTGAGCCAGCGAACAACCATGGCGACCGTGACGGGTCCGGGTCCGGGTCCGGGTCCGAGACCGGGAACAAGCCGCCCGCGCCGACAGGTTGAGACGGGTGCGCCTCGAACTCAGGGGCGACCACGCGGCGAGAGGGGCGAGCACATGGGCGAGTCGCGGGACGAAGGGCTGGAGGAGCTGATCGGGGCGATTCCCGAGGGCTGGTCGCGCGCACAGATCGCTGGGCAGACCTGGGGAGTCACCCGCACCACGCGCGCAGGGGGCAAGGTCGTCTCGTTCGAGGCGGAGCACCTCGGCGGCGCCGATGGGCTCGGCGCAAACATCTGGTTCACCGCCGACGGCGCCGTGCTCAAGCCGTGCGAGGTTCCTGCCGAGAGCGTGCTGCAGGTCCTGCGCGCCGCGGCGTCATCGCACCGGCATTGACCCCAAGACCTCGACACCCCACCTCAGGCCTCCACACCCCCGTCCGAGTCCGACGGCAGCTCCAGCTGGCGCAGCCGCACGTAGGAGCCGGCCATGTGCTCCTCGACGGCCTTCCGGGCCCGCCCCGGATCGCCCTCGCTGAGCACCGTCCGCAGCTCCTGGTGCTCCGCGTACCCGACGGTGGGGAAGTCCGGGAAGTTGGCGTTGCGCGTGTGCAGGAAGAACGCCACCTGGCTGCGGAGCGAGGTCCACACCCGGCGTAGCCGCGCGTGGTCGGCGGCGTCGTAGATGACGTCGTGGAACGCGAGGTCCAGGCGGACGGCCTCCTGCGGCTGGATGGAGCCGGAGCTCGCCCGCATGGCCTCCAGGATGCGGTCCATCTCGGCGAGGTGGTCGCTCGTCAGCCGCGTCGCCGCCCGCTCCGCCGCCAGGGCCTCGATGGCGGCGCGCAGGCTGTGCACCTCGTCGACGTCCTTCTGGGTCAGGACGCTGACGAACGCGCCGCGGTGCCGGCGGATCTCGACCTGGCCCTCGGCCTCGAGGGTGGCGAGCGCCTCGCGGATGGGTCCGCGGCTCACATCGAGCGCCGAGGCGAGCTCGGACTCGCGCAGGTGCTCGCCCGGGCGGAGCTTCCCGGTGGCGATCTGTTCTCGGATCACGCCCACCACGTAGTCGGCGAGGGTGGGCCGCGGTGCCGTCCCGAGCGGATTCATCTGGGGCTCTCCTGTCGTCACGTCTCTATCGTTCCATCGCTTGCTCGTCGAGCGATCGGTTAATTGTTAGTTGTTGACAATCTACCGCAGGACGCCCTAGCGTCGGTCACCGGTCGTCGACGAGGACGACGTGGCCAACGGCCACCGGGAACCTGAGAGGCGTGGGTGAACGTGAGCTCGAGCGTGAACATCAACCCTGGTATCGGCGTCGACGTGGCATTTCCGCGCTCGGCACCCAGCGACCCGAGCGCGCCGCACGTGCGGCAGGCTCGCGTCCGGGTGGACGGCGGGTCGGACCGCGGGGCCCTGGCCCGGATCTGGGAGAGCATCGGCTACGACGAGATCAACTGGACCTATACCCCGACCGGCCGCCGGCTGCTGCAGAGCTTCGGCGAGGTGACGGACCGCGGCTACCACGTGCGCCCGCACTACGTGTTCTGCTCCGGGACCGGCTTCGGGATCCCGCACTGGGGCAACGGGAACGTCTACCACGAGGACGCGGACGGCGTCCCGAGCTACGACTTCACCATCGTCGACCAGGTATACGACGCCATCGTCGAGGCGGGGCACCACGTGCTGGTCGAGCTGGCGTTCACGCCGCGCGACATGCTGCCCGACGCCGCGGCGGAGCTCGAGGTCGTGCCGAGCCCCACCGTGTACAGCAACTACGAGGCCGGAGCCTGGTCCTACCCGCCCAAGGACTACGGCCGCTGGGGCGAGCTCATCGCCGCCCACGCGCGGCACTGCCTCGAGCGGTACGGCGAGGAGGAGGTGAACAGCTGGCTCTGGGAGCTGTGGAACGAGCCCGACATCTTCTACTGGCGTGGCACGCCCGAGGAGTTCTACGAGCTCTACTCGGTCACCGCCCGGGCGGTCCGCAGCGTGCTGCCGGACGCCAAGGTCGGCGGGCCGGCGGTGACGGGCTCGGGTGACGAGTTCCTGCGCGGCTTCCTCCAGCACACCCGCGACCAGCAGGACCCGCTCGACTTCGTGTCGTTCCACACCAAGGGCTCGGCGTTCACGCCGTGGCGTGTCTACGGCCCCACCGGGGGGCCCGCGCCGGAGCAGCAGAACCCCTCGGCGCACAAGATGCTCTTCGAGATCCGCCGGATGCTCCGGGTGATCGCCGAGTTCGAGGAGTACCACGGGCTGCCGGCCATCGTGGACGAGTGCGACGCGGGCGTCCCCGCCCACTACAGCGTGTACGACAACGCCAACTTCCAGTTCCAGAACACCGAGTACTACCCGGTGTTCCAGGTCAAGCTGATGAAGAAGATCCTCGACCTCAACGAGACCGAGGCCGTCCAGGTCGAGCAGGCCACCTCCTGGAGCTTCTACTTCGAGGGGGAGCGGTACTTCGAGGGCACGCGGGCGTTCCTCACGGCGGGCGGCGTCGAGAAGCCGCTCCTGAACGCCTACCGGTTGCTCGGCCGGCTGGGCGAGCGCCGGATCGACGCCGTCTCTGACGCCGCGCACCCCGTGACGCTCCTGGACCAGGCCGAGGGCCGGAGCATGCCGGAGGAGATCGACGCCCTGGCCTCACGGTCGGAGTCGGGCACCATCGCGGTGCTCGTGTGGCGGCACACGGACGACCAGTACCAGCGGGACGACGTCGAGGCGACCGTCACGCTCGACGTGACCGGGCTCGACGCCGAGGCGTACACGCTCAGTCATCACCGGATCGACCTCGACCACAGCAACTCCCACACGGCCTGGGTGGCGCAGGGTTCTCCGCAGGTGCCCACCGACGAGCAGCTCGCGGCGGTCAAGGCCCGGCAGGGCGTCGAGGAGCTGGAGCCCGCGCGGCGCGTCGAGGCGGCGTCGTCGGCACTGGAGCTGACCGTCAGCCTGCCCCTGCCGGCGGTGTCGCTGCTCGTGCTGGAGCCGGTCCGATGAGCGAGTCCTTCGCCCGCACGGTCACCCTGCGGGACGGCGTCGCCGTCCCGCAGGTGGGCCTCGGCGTGTTCCAGGTGCCCGCCGACGAGGCGCAGGCCGTGGTGGAACAGGCGCTCGAGGTGGGCTACCGGCATATCGACACCGCGGCGGCCTACGTGAACGAGCGCGGTGTCGGCGCGGCCGTGCGGGCCTCGGGCCTGCCGCGTGACGAGCTGTTCGTCACCTCGAAGCTCCGCAACGGGGACCAGGGGTACGACCAGGCGCTGCGCGCGTACGACGACACGTGCGAGCGGCTGGGCCTGGACGCCCTCGACCTCTACCTCATCCACTGGCCAAACCCGTCGGCCGGGCTGTGGCAGGACAGCTGGCGCGCGCTGGAGCGGCTGCGGGCCGAGCACCGCGTCGCTGCGGTGGGCGTGTCCAACTTCCTGGTGGAGCACCTCGACGAGCTGGCCGGGTTCGCGGACGAGATGCCCGCGATCAACCAGGTCGAGCTGCACCCCACCTTCCAGCAGGCCGACGTCGCCGCCGCGTGCCAGGCCCACGGGATCGCCGTCGAGGCTTACTCGCCGCTGGGCCAGGGGGCCGACCTCGGGCACCCGAGCGTCACGGCGGTCGCCGACGAGCTGGGCGTGGCGCCCGCCCAGGTGATCCTGCGCTGGCACGTCGACAAGGGGCACGTGGTGATCCCGAAGTCGGTGTCGCCGGCCCGCATGCGGGCCAACGCGTCGCTCGAGGACGTCGCGCTCACCGCGGAGCACGTGGCCGCCATCGACGCGCTGGACACCGGCCAGCGCATCGGCGGCGACCCGCGGACCTTCTCGATCAGCCAGATCCGCTGACCGAACCCGTTCCACCACCCCGACACGACCCCGACACGACGGAGTGCTCGATGGCGAGTCAGACCCGGCAACGACGCCGCAACCTCTGGATCTACGCGTTCCTGATGCCGACGTTCATCCTGTACGGCGTCTACACGATCTACCCGATCGTCGCGAGCTACTGGTACTCGTTCGTCGAGTGGAACGGCTTCAGCGCCGAGCAGCGGTTCGTGGGCATCAGCAACTACGAGGCGGTCCTGGCCGACCCGATGTTCTGGTCCTCGGTCCGCATCACCCTGCTGTTCATGCTGGTCGTCGCCCCCTTGCGCATCTTCGGGGCCTTCTTCCTGGCGATCCTGCTGAACTCCCCGCGGCTGCCGTTCGCGAAGTTCTTCCGCACCGTCTACTTCCTGCCCGTCGTGACCACGACGGCGATCATCGGCGTCGTCATGCGGTTCATCCTCGACCCCGGCGCGGGACCGGTGGCCGCGGTGGTCGGGCTGTTCGGCCTGCCGCCCGTCGACCTGCTCGGCGACTCCGCCACGGCCCTGGTCACCACGGCGCTGGTGTACGTGTGGAAGTTCTTCGGCATCACGATGATCTACTGGCTGGCCGCGCTCCAGACGATCCCGCAGGACGTCTACGACGCGGCCCGGGTCGACGGCGCCGGCGGCGTGCGGATCTTCCGCCACATCACCCTGCCGATGCTGCTGCCGTTCCTGCTGATCATCACGGTGCTGACCGTCGAGGACTGCTTCCACGCCTTCGACCTCATGCAGACGATGACGGCCGGCGGCCCGTTCTACAGCACCGAGATCATCGAGATCTACATCTACCGGTGGGCGTTCGCGGCCTCGATCCCGCAGCTCGGTTTCGCCTCGGCGGCCGCGGTGCTGTTCGGCGTGCTCGTGCTCGTCGTCGTCGCCCTGCAGGCCTGGGCGACCCTCACCTCGCAGCGGCTCCAGTCGCAGCGGACCGAGAAGGGACGAGCATGAGCACTCTCGCCACAACCCACGGTCCGCGCCGCCGCGGCTGGTGGCTCGTCGCCCTCGTGCTCGCCGCGGTCGCGTTCCTCTGGGTCTTCCCGTTCCTCTGGATGGTGTCGGCGTCGCTGAAGAGCTCGGGCGAGATCTTCGCCGGCGGCCTCGGCCTGATCCCCGAGACGCTCGCGTGGGAGAACTACGGCCGGGCGTGGACCGAGGGCGGGTTCGGGCACTACCTGCTCAACACCGTGATCGTGACGGTGGTGACCACGGCGATCGTCATCGTGCGGTGCGCGCTGGCGGGGTACGTCATCGGGCGCTACCGGTTCCCCGGGTCGCGCCTGATCATCGGGATCTTCGTCGCGACGCTGTTCGTGCCCACCGGGTACACGATCATCCCGATCGTCAAGGTCTCCCTCGAGCTCGGGCTGTTCAACTCCCTGGCCGGCATGATCCTCGCCCTGGGCGGGGCGTCGAACGTCGCGTCGATCCTCATCTACGCCGGGTACTTCCGCCGGATGCCCGCCGACCTCGAGGAGGCGGCGATCGTCGACGGCGCGGGGTTCCTCCGGGTGTTCCTGCGGATCATGCTCCCGCTGTCGATGCCCGTCACCGCCACCGTCGGGATCCTGACGTTCCTGGCCACCTGGAACGCCTTCTTCCTGCCCCTGGTCTTCTCGTCCACGAACCCCGACCTGCGCACGGTCAGCGTCGGCATGCAGGCGTTCGTGGGGGAGAACTCGACCGACTGGGCAGCCATGGCCGCGGCCGGCGTGATCTCGATCCTGCCCGTCGTCGTCCTGTTCGTGTTCATGCAGAAGTACTTCGTCGAAGGCATCGCCGGCGCCGTCAAGGCGTAGGCAACTCATCCAGATTGTCGTTCTCAAGGAGGAGACTGACATGCTCGAACTGTCGAGGCTCGAGATATCGCGTCGCACCTTTGTCGGTGGAGTGGGGGTGGGTGCGCTCGCGGGGCTGCTCGCCGCGTGCGGCGGCACGGGCTCCGCCCCCGGGGCGGGTGCGGGGATCCGGTGGTGGGACCACTTCGGCGGCCTGCAGGACCAGCACAAGATCTGGGCCGCGGAGCAGGCCAAGAAGCTCGGCCTGCCCGTCGAGTACACCTACAACGAACCGGGCCGGGCGGTCGAGGCGCTCCAGCTCGCGAACCAGTCCAAGCAGCTCCCGGACGTCTACTCCAACATCGTCGGCCTGCCCCTGCCCGCCCTGGTCGACTCCGGCTGGGTCAGCCCGATCGAGCTGTCGGACGAGGCGCTGGCGCGCCTGCCCGAGGGCACCCTCGTCGAGGGCATCAGCATGCTCGACGGCGTGGTGTACGGCCTGCCGGTCATGTCCGACCGCCAGTACTGGGCCTGCACCTGGTACAACTCCGAGATCGCCGAGTCCGTCGGCTTCGAGCCGCCGCGCAGCTACGACGAGCTCCGCACGGCCCTGGGCGCCATCGCCGACGACGGCCGCTTCGCGCCGATGACCCTGGCCCTCGGGGCGAGCGAGCGCATGCGCGACCAGGCCGACGACCTGGCGCAGTCCGGGGGATTCCCCGGCTGGCAGGGGCTGCGCTACGACACGGGCGAGTACGCCTACGAGGACGACGCGTACGTGAACGTCATCGAGCTCCTCAAGGAGATCTCGGACAACGGCTGGCTGCTGCCCGGCACCAACTCCTTCCAGGTGCCCGACGCGCGCGGCCGCTGGGCGGCGGGCAGCGTCGGCTTCGCCATCGACGGGCCCTGGGCGCCCGGAGGCGTGCGGGCGCTCAACGAGGCGCACCTGCCCAAGATGGCGACGTCGGGCCAGCTCACGCCCGAGGGCGAGGACCTCGTCATCACCCGCGGTGCGCCGGCACCCGTGTGGTTCGTCGCGGGGAACACGAAGCACCCCGACGAGGTGAACCTGCTGCTCGAGTCGTTCACCCAGGACGACTACCAGGCAGTCCTCGCCGAGGCGATGGACCAGCCCCCGCTCAACCTCGACGTCGTGGCCGACGCCGACGTCATCGAGCCGTACGCCTGGCTGGTCGAGGACTACAAGAAGCGGGTCTTCCGGGCCCCGCAGCCCCAGGTGCGCAACCCCGCCGCGAACGAGGCCCTCGCCTTCATGATGCCGGCCGCGCCCCACCTCGGGGACATCATCCAGGGCTACCTGGGCGGCGACGTCACCGACCTGCGGGCAGAGCTCGTCAAGCTCAGCGACACCGCCAACCAGAACCTCGACCAGGCGATCGACAAGGCCAGCGGCGCGGGGGCAGAGGTGTCACGGGACGACTGGGCGTTCACCGACTGGCAGCGCGGCGTCGACTACACGTACTGAGCTCGCTACACCGACTGACAGGAGAGCACACGATGCATGCATTTCCCGCCGAGCGAACGGCGATCGTCACGGGCGCGGCCTCCCTGCGGGGCATCGGCCGCGCCGCGGCCCACCGGCTGGCCCGGGAGGGCTGGTCCGTCGGGGTGCTCGACATCGACGGCGCGGCGGTCAAGGCCCTCGCCGAGGAGCTGACCAGGACCTACGGCGTCCGGGCCGCGGGCGTCGGCGCCGACGTCGGCGCCGCCGACGCCGTCCGGGTCGCGATCGCCGAGCTGACCGCCGCGCTGCCGCCCGTCGTCGCGCTCGCGAACGTCGCCGGGGTGAGCTCCCCGACGCCGTACCTCGAGCTCGACGACGCCGAGTGGGAGCGGGTGCTGCGCATCAACCTGCACGGCGTGCACCACGTCACCAAGGCGGTCGTGCCCTCGATGGTCCGGGCGGGGGTCGGGCGGGTGGTGTGCCTCTCGTCCGTGTCGGCCCAGCGCGGCGGCGGCACCTACAGCCGCACGCCGTACTCCGTGGCGAAGGCCGGCGTCATCGGGCTCGCCCGCTCCTTGGCGCGCGAGCTCGGCGAGCACGGGATCACCGCCAACGCGATCGCCCCGGGGCCGATCGACACCGACATCATGGGCGGCACCCTCAGCGACGAGCGCAAGGCCGAGCTCGTCACCGACCTCGTCGTGGACCGCGTCGGCACCACGGACGACATCGCGGCGGCCATCAGCTTCCTGGTGGGCCCGGAGTCCGGCTACATCACCGGCCAGACGCTCAACGTCGACGGCGGGCTGCACATGCACTGACGGCGCCCACGGCTCCCCGACCAACAGAAAGGAGAGACACCATGACCCCGGCCGGCACCCGCTGGATCGGCACGAGCTGGAAGATGACCAAGTCGCTGGCCGAGGCGCGCCGGTACGCCACGACGCTCACCGCGGCCGCGCGTCCCGGGCGGTGGCCGGGCCTCCAGCCCTTCGTGATCCCGCCCGCGACGGCGCTCACCACGGTGCGCGACGCCCTGCCGCCGTCGGCCGGGGTGCTGCTCGGGGCGCAGAACGCGCACTGGGCCGACGACGGGGCCTGGACCGGCGAGGTCTCGGTGCCACAGGTCGCCGACGCCGGTGCACGCCTCGTCGAGATCGGGCACTCGGAACGGCGCGAGCACTTCGGCGACACCGACGACGTCGTGCGGCGCAAGGTCCAGGCCGTGCTGCGGCACGGCCTGGACCCCCTGCTCTGCGTGGGCGAGCCCGCTGCCGTGCGAGCGGCGGGCGGCTCCGTCGAGCACGTCCTCGACCAGGCGCGCGCGGCCCTGGCGGGGGCGGCCGACCCGGGCCAGGTGCTCGTCGCCTACGAACCCGTCTGGGCCATCGGGGAGCACGGCACACCCGCACGGCCGGACGACGTCGCCGACGTCGTCGCGGCGCTCGCGGCCGAGCTGGGCCCGCGGGTCCGGGGAGTCCTGTACGGCGGCTCGGTCGACCGGGCGAACATGCACGAGCTGCTGGCCGTGGACCACGTCAGCGGCCTGTTCATCGGCCGGGCCGCGTGGGACGTGGACGCGTTCATCCAGATCCTGGACGGCGCCGTGGCGGCCGGACCGACGAGCGCGACCAGTTGACCACCCCGGTGCCGCGAGGCATCGCAGATCGATGGAGATCACATGCGCACAGCCGAGAACTGGCCCGTCGCGGCCAACATGCTGTCCTTCGGGTCGACGACGGCGGACGGCACCCCCAATGTCGAGGCGCCCGCCGAGGCCTGGCGGGCCCAGCTCCAGCAGGTGGCCGACCTGGGCTTCGCGCACGTCGACCCGACCGACGCGTGGCTGTCGATCGGGGAGCTGACGGACTCCCGGTTCGGCGACCTGCTGGGCGTGCTGAAGGAGACCGGGCTTTCGGTGCCGTCCGTGTCGACCACCCGCCGCAGCATCATCGACGCCCGGTACGGCGACGAGTACCTGCGCCTCGGCCACGCCATCATCGACCGGGCCCCGGAGCTCGGGGCCGAGGTGGTGAGCTTCGGCTTCATGCAGGCGCTCACGCCCGCCCAGGAGCGTGCGCTGTGGTTCTGGCTGGCCGAGGGGCACCACGACGTCCTCGACGACCGGGACACGTACGACCTCGCCGTGCGCCGTGTCCGCGAGCTCGCGGACCACGCCCGGGACGTCGGGGTGCAGGTCAGCCTGGAGATGTACGAGGACACGTATATCGGCACGCCCGATCTGGCGGTGCGGTTCGCCTGCGACGTCGACCGGGACAACGTGGGGCTGAACCCCGATCTGGGCAACCTGGTGCGCTTGCACCGTCCGGTCGAGGACATCCCGACGATGTTCGAGAAGGTCCTCCCGCTGACCAACTTCTGGCACATCAAGAACTACACGCGCGACCACGACCCGGTGACGGGTGCGTATGCCACGCACCCGACGCCGCTCGTGCAGGGCGTCGTGAACTACCGCGCGGTGATCCGGCGTGCCCTGGAGCTGGGGTTCGAGGGGGTGTTCGTGTGCGAGCACTACGGCTCCGACAGCCTGGGCGTGGCCGCGATCAACCGCGAGTACATCCGCGAGGTGCTGCGCGGCGCCGGGCGCTGAGCCCGTTCTTCCACACCATTCCACGAGCCGAGGTTCCACGAGCAGAGGTGCAGCAGACATGACCTACGTGCACAACCGTCCGGAAGACTTCGCGGCCGAGGCGCTGCGTGGTCTCGTCAAGGCCCACCCCGGCCGCCTGCGGTCCGTGCCCGGCGGCATCGCCCGCGCGGAGGGCACCCGCCCCGGCAAGGTCGCCGTGGTGGTGGGCGGTGGTTCGGGGCACTACCCGGCGTTCGCCGGTCTGGTCGGCGACGGTCTCGCCGACGCCGCGGTGTGCGGCGAGGTGTTCACGTCGCCGTCCACCCGCCAGGTGCTCGACGTGTGCCGGGCCGCCGACGCCGGCGCCGGCGTCTTCGTCACCTTCGGCAACTATGCGGGCGACGTGCTCAACTTCGGCGCCGCGGCCAGCCGCCTGCGGGCCCAGGGCACCGACGTCACCATCCTTCTGGTGACCGACGACGTCGCGTCCGC
>NZ_JBHVEG010000194.1:0-11119 GCF_042802395.1 Promicromonospora sp. NPDC057488 | reverse complement strand
GCCGGTGAGCGGGTGGGCGGCCGGGGTCAGCGGCCCCGGCCCACCAGCAGCCGTGTCTCACCAGAAGCGGACCGGGAGGCGGTGCCGCGCGTACACGCTCTCGACCGCCGCGCGGACCTGGGCCGGGGTGCCGAGGCGCGCGTCGTCCAGCCCGAGCACCGCGAGGGTCGCGATGCCGTTGTGCTCGGACCACCAGGAGTCCAGCCCGCCGCGCATCTGCCGCAGCCGCCCGCGCGTGAGCCCCTGCGTCACGCCGCGCATGAGCACGCTGGAGGCCGGCGTCCCCATCGGGGCCGCGAACGCCGCGGGCAGCCGGCCGAGGTTGGAGGCCAGGCACAGCGGCGCGGTGCCGTCGCGCGCCGCCATCTTCGCGACGGCGTCCGGCACCATCTGCATGAGCGGCTTGAGCGGGCCCAGGGTGTCCACCCGGGTGCCCGAGGTCAGGGCCGCGAACTCGGCTTTCGCGCGCGACCGGATCTGCGTCATGTCGGCGATCACGCCGGCCCGCTCGGGCGCGGGCGTCACCGTGGTGTCCACGGCGATGGACACGCCCGACGTCGCGTTGGACCGCAGGTCGCCGGGCTCCCGCAGGCTCACGGGCAGCGAGACACGCACGGGCATCCCGGCTGTCGCCGCGCCGGCGGCGAGCAGGATCTCCGTGCACACCGCGATGAGCAGGCTGTTCGCCGTCCCGCCGGCGGCGTGGGCCGCGCGGTGCCAGGTCGAGGCGTCGGTGTCGACCACGACGATCGGCGGGTGGGCGGGTTCGGCGTCGTCGGGGCGCGGGGCCGGCCTGGGCCGGTCCGCCGACTGCTGCGCCATGATCGGCGGCACCGGGCCCTGGCGGGCCATCCTGCGCAGCCCGCCCACAGCGGCCCGCGCCTGGCTGGTCGCGTCGCGCAGGTCGGCCACGAGCCCGGTCCGGATCCGTTCGCCCTCCTTGGGCAGGCGGCGGCCCGACGACGACGGCGCGCCCTCGGCGTACCCGCCCGCGAACGCCCCGCGCGCCGCGGCGCGGGCGACGGCGGCCTCGAAGGCGCCGACGTGCATCCCGCCGTCGGCCACGACGTGCGAGGTGACGAAGCTGAGCACCGTCCCGCCGCTGGTGGTCTGCGCCGCCGACAGCGCCCAGGTGGGGCCGGTCTCGGGGTCCAGGCTGACCTGCGCCTGCTGCTCGGCCCACGCCAGCACCGCGGGCTCGGGCACGGGCGCGGAGCCGATGAGCAGGTCGGGCAGCCGGGTCGACGCCGACCAGCGCGCGCGGGCGCCCGGCAGGCGGCCCGGCCGCACCACGCGCTGCAGCGGGCCTTCGGCCAGGGCCCGGTGCAGGGCGCGCAGCGCGTCGACGTCGAGCGGCGCCGGGATGCGCCAGACGGTCTGGTTGACCACGGCCACGCCGAGCACCCGGCGGGTACGCAGGAACAGGTCGTCGTCGTAGGTCAGGCGGTTGCTCGTCGCGGGGGAGCGGGTGGTCGGCGGACTGTTCGGCGGGCTGGTCACTGGGCTGGTCAAGGGATCTCCGGTGCCGGGCTGGTGGGTAGGGTGCGCGCGTGCGTCATGTCTTTGCCCTGGTGGGCAGTCGAGGAGATGTCCAGCCGGCCCTCGCGGTCGCCCTGGAGCTGCGGCGGCGCGGGCACGAGGTGGTGACCGGCGTGGCCCCGAACCTGGTGCCGCTGGCCGGCCGGCTCGGCCTGGACCCGGTACCGCTGGGCATCGACTCCGCGGCCCTCCTGGGCTCGGACCTGGTGCGCCGCGACATGCGGTCGCCGCACCCGGTGCGCCGGGTGCGGGCGCTGCGCGCCGTGGCGTCGGCGGGCTGGGACGAGCTGCGCACCGGGCTGGCGGCGCTGCTCGACGACGTGGGCGGCGCGGACACGGTGGTCACGGGCCTGCTCGGCCAGGAGGTGGCCGCCGCCGTGGCCGAGCGGCGCGGACTGCGCATGGCCGCGCTGCACTACTGCCCGGTGCGGGCCAACGGCGTGGTCTCGCCCGTGAGCGGCGTGCGCGGTCCGCGCACCACCCGGGCGGTCTGGACGCTGGGGGAGCGGGTGCGCTGGGGCCTGACCCGCCGCGCCGAGAACGAGCAGCGTGCCGCGCTCGGGCTCGGCGGCACGCGCGTGCACCTGCCCACGCGGCTGCGCGACGCCGGGGCGGTCGAGGTCCAGGCCTACGACCCCGCGCTCGCGCCGGGGCTGGTCGACGAGTGGGGGCCGCGCCGTCCGCTCACGGGATTCCTCGCGCTGGACGACGCCGCCCGGGCGCGCCTCGGGGAGGCCGGCTCGGGGGCGGGCGGCTCTGGTGCCGGCGACGGAGCGGGTGCCGACCGAGCGGATGCCGGCGGGGCGGGCGCCGGCGGGACGGCGGGCCTCGACGCCTGGCTCGACGACGGCGAGCCGCCGGTCTACGTGGGCTTCGGCTCCATGCCCGTGGCCGACCCGCGCGCGCTGCTCGCGGCCGTCGACGCGGCCTGCGCCGAGCTCGGCGTGCGGGCGCTGGTCAGCGCGGGCTGGAACGACTTCGGCGGGTCGGACGGCGGGGCTGGCGGCGGGGCTGGCAGTGCCGGGCCGGATCCAGACCGGGTGCGCGTGGTCGGTGCCGTCGACCACGCGGCCGTGCTGCCCCGCTGCCGCGCGGCGGTGCACCACGGCGGAGCCGGCACGACGGCGGCCGCGCTGCGGGCGGGCCTGCCCGCCGTCGTCGGCTGGTACTCCGCCGACCAGCCGATGTGGGGCGACCTGCTGCGCGGCGCGGGCGTCGGCGTGGCCCGCCGGGCGAGCACGCTCACGCAGCCCGGCGTGCTCGCCGGGGCGCTGGCCGAGGTGCTCGACGAGACCACCGCGGCCCGCGCCGCTGCGCTCGGGGCGCGGCTGGTGCCCCCGGCCGAGGCGGTCGCGGCGGCGGCCGACGCGATCGTGCACACGGCCTGAGCCCCTCACCACGGCGCCGCCGGGAGCTTCCATGCCTCGGCCTCGGCCAGCACCAGGCGGCGCAGGGTCGCGGCGTCGGCCACGCGGTCGGGGTCGAGGGCGGCGACGCTGAGCGTCGTCGTGCGGCCCACGGTGGTGCAGAACGCGACCAGGCCGCCGCCCGCGGCGCGCAGCTCGGCCGCCGTCGCGCCCTGGTAGTGCGACAGGGTCGCGACGGAGCGCACCGCGCTGCCCGCCGCGTGCGTGTAGCCCTCGGGCGGGCGGCCCAGGTTGGACGCGAGGGCCGCCGCGACGGGCGGCTGCGGCAGGCGGCTCACCAGGGTGTCGGGCAGCATCTGCACCAGCTCGAGCGGCACCGGGGCCAGCCCGGGTTCCGCCTGCCCGACGGCGGTGTAGGCCTCCTTCGCCGCGGCCCGCACCCACCCGAGGTCGCGGTGGGCCAGCACGTCGGCCGGGATGGTGACCCGGGCGATCTTGGTCGAGTTGGCGCGCGGGTCGTCGGCGTCGCGGGTCGAGACGGGCAGCGCGACGGGCACGGGCTCGCCCGGGAACCGGCCGGTCGCGTGCACCAGGCGGGCGAGGAACGCCACGAACCAGGTGTTGGGCGTGCCGCCGTGCGCGGCCGCGGCCTGGGTCACCTGGTCGGACGGGAGCTCGACGTGCAGCACGGGCGCGCGCCAGGCGGCGTCGTCGGCGGGCTGGGGTACGGCAGGGGCGCCCGGTCCGGCGGGACCGCCGGGGGCGACCGCAGCGCCGGGGGCGACCGCTCCACCCGGCGCGACCGGCCCCACCGCGGTGCCCGGAGCGACACCCGCCCCGTTCGGCGCACCCGGCACGGCGGGCATGACCCGCGTGGCGGGCGCCGCGCCTGCGACCCCGGCGACCCCCGCGGCCTCCCCGGCCTCCGGCGGCGGTGGCGGCACCGGCTCGTGCACCGTGCCCGCCGGGGCCCGCGTGCCCTGCGGGGCGATCTCGCGCGCGGCGGACTGCGCCCTCGCCCGCGCCTTGGCCCCGGCCCAGCGGCCGACGGCGGCGGCCTGCGCGGCGGCGTCGGCGGCGTCCGCGAGCAGGGCGCGGGTGCCGCGCTCGGGCGCGGGCACGACGAGGGGCTCGGAGTTCGTGGCGGCGCGCACCACCGCGTCGATCAGCGCGGCGCCGTCGGCGACGGCGTGCGCGCAGGTGAGCGAGACGACACCGCCGACGACGGTCCCCGCGGCGCCGGTGCCGGCCCGCGCGACGACGTCCGCGGCGGAGATGCGCCACGAGAGCCCGCCCGCCGGGTCGAGCGGCACGTCGGCCTGGGTCTGCGCCCAGTCGCCGATGCGGTCCTCGGCCACGGCCGTGGTCTGCAGGTCCACCACCGGGAGGGTGCCGGCCGGCGCCCAGCGGTGCCGCGCGCCCGGCACGCGGGAGCGCACCACGCGCCGGTGCAGCGACCCCGCGGCGAGGCGTGCGCCCAGGTCACGCAGCCGGTCGGCGTCGAACGGGCCGTCCAGGCGCCACAGCACCTGGTTCACGGCCGGGCTCGTGGCGCCGTCGTGGCGGCGCAGGAACATGTCGTCGGCGAACTGCAGGCGCAGTGCGGGTGGCGGGTCCGTCACGCTCGTCTCCCGGGTCGGATACCGGTCCCGAGGGGACCGTGGGGTTCAGCATGTGACCATACCGGGCATTACGGGGGGACTAACTTTCACCCGGCGAATCCGGTATAAAGGTCGCCGCAAGGGGACCGCGGAACTCGTCCGACGTCGTGCTGGCCGTGCCCACAGACCGATCGAGGGACGCGCACGCATGGAATACACCGAGCTGTCGGCCTACGACCTGCCCGCCGGAACCGTGACGTCATGGACGCCGCGCGCCGACGCCGGGCGGTGGCAGCAGGACCCCCGCGCGCTGTCCCCGGGGCACGAGGCGCACCTGCGCGACTCCGCCCCCGGGTCCTGGATCGGGTCTGTGCTGCGCGTGCCCGGACCGTACGAGCCCGAGCCGCTGCGCCGCGCGATCCACGCCTGGGTGAGCCGGCACGAGGTGCTGCGCACCACCGTCACCCGCGACGCGGGCGCCGGCTGGCGGCGCGTGACCGCCCCCGCCGAGGCGGTCGCCATCCGCGACCTCGTGGTGGGCGACCTGAGCGCCGACCAGGTCACGGCGCTGCTGCCCAGCCTGCTCGCCGACGTCTCGCCGACCGCCTGGCCGCACTGCGTGCTGGCCACCGTGGTCCCCGCGCCCGGCACCCCGGGCGGCCCGGCCGGCGACGACGGCTTCGTGCTCGCCTTCGGCGCCGACCACTCGGTCATGGACGCCTACTCCCAGCTCCTGTGGTTCGAGGAGATCGTCTCGCTGTACGACGCCGCCCGCCGCGGCGTGCCCGACGCCGAGCTGCGCACCCTCGAGGTGGGCTCCCACGTCGACTTCTCCGCCGACGACCGCAAGCTCGCCATGACGCTGGCCGCCGACGGCGAGCCCGTGCACCGCTGGCTCGACTTCCTCGGCCCCGGCACGACCTTCCCGCGCTACGGCGCCGTCACCCACCCCGCCGCCGACGCCGCCGAGGCGGCCCGCCCGCAGGCGTCCCGCTCGGCGTGGCTCGCCACCGTGGACCAGACCGACGACCTCAGCGCCCGCAGCCGGGCCCGCGGGGCCTCCGCCCAGTCCGGCGTGCTGGCCGCGTTCGCGCACGCCGCGCGCCGGGTGCACGGCCTGGACCGGCTCCGGTTCGTGCTGCCGATGCACACCCGGTACGCGCCGCAGCACGCCGCCGCCGTCGGCTGGTACGTGGGCCTGTGCCCCGTGGACCTCGACCTGACCGGCACCGACCCCCTGCTGCGCGAGGTCGACGGCCGCGGCGGCCCGGCCCGCATCGTCGACGGCGACGCCCTGACCACCGCCGTCGACCGCGTGCACACCGCCGTCGCGGCCGGCAAGCCCCTGGTGCGCTACTCGTTCGCGCGGATCGCCGAGCTGGGCGGCATCACCGACGGCCCGCACCTCGCCGTCTCGTACGTGGACACCCGGTTCGTGCCCGGCGCCGAGCGGTGGAGCGCCTGGGACGCCCGCACCCTGCGCAGCCCCGCGTACGGCACCGACGAGCTCTACCTCTGGTTCCTGCGCACCCACGACGGGCTGAACGTCTCCACCCGCTACCCCGACACCCCCGAGGCGCACGCCGCCATGGACGCCCTGATCGAGGAGCTGCGCGCCGGCTTCCGGGCCTTCGGTACCGCCACCCCGGTCGGAGCGGTCGCATGATCCTCGGCGCCCTGGGCACCTGGACCTCCCTCCCCGGGCGGGTGGTCCACCTGCGGCCGACGCCGGAGGCGCTCGCCGCCGCGCAGGCGGCCCCGGTGGACCCCGGCCCGCCGTCGTTCCTGCAGGGCGACCACCTGCGGGCCTTCGCCGCGCGCCGCGCCTCCGGCGGCACGCACCGCGCCTGGACCGGCACCGCCACCCACCTCGACGGGCCGTTCGACGGCGCCGCGCTGGCCCGCGCCCTGACCCGCTTCGTGCGGCGGCACGAGGGCCTGCGCACCTGGTTCGACGTCGACCCCTGCGCCGACGGCGGCGCCCCGCTGCGGCACCTGGTGCCCGCGGACGCCGTCGGCTTCACGGCCGAGCCCGTCCCCGCCCTCTCGCCGGCCCCCGGCCTGTCGTGGGACGAGTGGGTCACCGGCCACCTCACCGCGACCTTCGACGCCGCGTGCCGTCCCGACTCCTGGGCGCCGTTCGCGCTCGGCGCCGTGGTGACCGACGACGGGTTCGGCCTGTTCTGGGGCTGCGACCACGCGTTCACGGACGGCGGGTCGCAGCTCATGGTGCTCAGCGAGATCGAGGAGCTGTACGCCGCGGAGCTCGCCGAGCCGGACGCCCCTCCCCGCGGGTCGAGCCTGTCGAGACCCGAGCCGCCCCCCACCGCCGGCTCGTTCCTGGCGCACGCCCGCGCGGAGCACGAGCTCGCCGCCGCGACCCCGGCCGACGCGCCCCAGATCCAGGCCTGGTCCGCGGCCGTGACCGCGCACGGCGGCCGGCTGCCGCAGTTCGCGCTGGACCTCGGCCTGCCGCCCGGCGAGACCGCGCCCGTGAAGATCCGGTCGGCGACCCTGCTGGACGCCGCCGGCCTCGCGCGCATGGACGAGCTCGCGGCCGAGCACGGCGCCCGGTTCACCGGCGCGGTGTTCGCGGGGATCGCGCTGACGGACACCCGGCTGACCGGCGCGGACGCCTGGTTCGGGGTCACCGTGGTCGGCACGCGCGGGCCCGGCTTCGAGACCGCCCAGGGCTGGCTGTGCAACTTCGCGCCGGTCACGTTCCCCGTGCCCGACGGCGGCCCGGCCTCGTTCGCCGAGGTCCTGCCGGTCGCGGACGCGGCGTTCCGCCAGGCCAGGAAGGTCGCCGAGGTGCCGGTGCACGCCGCGCTCGGCGTCATGCTGGCCGGCGGCGTGCTCGACCCGGCCTCGCTCGGCAGCCCGCAGCTCATCAGCTACCTCGACCTGCGGCGGTTCCCCGGCGTGGGGCGGCCCGCCTACGACAACGGCCTGCACTTCACGGGGGAGGGCCGCACCGCGAACGCCTCCCTGTGGGTCAACCGCGACCACGAGCGGCTGTACGTCGTCACGCAGACGCCGGACACCCCGGCGGCGCAGGCCGCCGTGGACCGCTACCTCGCCGAGCTGCGGGCCACGTTCGCCGCGGCGGTCGCCGTCCGGGACGAGCGCCTGGAGGCGACCGGTGCGGGTCCTCTCGGCTGACCTCTGGGCGCCGGCGCCGGGCCGGGTGCTCACCTGGGACGTCACGCCGCGCCCGGGGTCCGTGCCGACGCCGGCGGCGCCCACGTACAACCAGCGCAACCACCTGCTGGGGGCCCACGCCGGCGAGCCGAGCGTGTGGATCACCGCCGCGTTCGACGTCGACGGCCCCGTGGACCGCGACGCGCTGGAGGCCGCGTTCCGCGACCTCGTGGCCGACCACCCGGGCCTGCGGGTCGAGGCGGTCCGCCGGCCCGACCCGCGGACCGTGGGCCTGGTGCGGCACGAGCCCGCCGGCCTGGCATGGCGGCGGCACGAGGGGCCGGTCACCCGGACGGCCGACGACACCCGCGAGCACCTCGTGGCCGAGCTCTCCCGCCGGTGCGCGCCGTTCGGCTACCCCGCGTTCCTGCCCGCCGCGATCAGCCGCCCGGACCGGTCGACGGTCGTGCTCGGCATGGACCACCTGCACACCGACGCCTGGTCCACCACCGTCGTCGTCGACGAGCTGGCGGCGCGGTACGCGGAGCACGCGGGGGAGGACGGCCCCGACGGGCGCGGCGGCTCCGCGCCTGCCCTGCCCGCGGGCGCGGCCGCGATCGTGGCCGACCCGGCTGATCTCGCTTGCCCGGCCGACGCCGCGCACCCCGCAGACCCGGCCGACGCCGCCGGCCCGCCCTTCGTCGGCGCCGACGACCCGCGCCTGGCGACCTGGCACGGCTTCCTGCGCGACCGCGGCTGGGCGCTGCCCACGTTCCCGCTGCCCCTCGGCGTGCCCGACGGCGAGCGGGCGCCGCAGCGCACCGTCGTGCGCCCGCTGGCCGATGCCGCGACCGCGGACGCCGTCGCGGCGCGCGCCCGCTCGGCCGGTGCGTCGACGTCGGCGGCCGTGCTGGTCACCCTCGCCCGGGCGGTCGCGGACCTGGGCGGGCCCGACACGCTCGAGACCCTGCTGCCCGTGCACACCCGCGGGGACGACGCCGCGCGCCGCGCCGTCGGCTGGCACACCACCACGGTGCCGCTGCGGATCGAGACCGGCGACGGCGCCGACGGCGCGCTTGCCGCCACGGGCAAGGCGCTGCGGGCCGCGCGCGAGCTGGCCGCCGTGCCGCTCGAACAGGTCGTCGAGACGCTGCCCGGCCCGCTGCGGTTCCCGCGCGTGGACATCTTCCAGGTCTCCTACCTGGACTACCGGCGGCTGCCCGGGCACGCGGCGTCCGCCGGGCGGGCCGCGCACCACGTGTCGGCCGCGACCCGGGCCGACGACCTGCAGGTCTGGGTGTCCCGCACGGACGACGGCATCGCCGTCCGCGCCCGCATGCCCCGCACCCCGACAGCGGTCGCCACGGTCGACGCCGTCCTGGACCGCTGGTCGGAGCTGCTGACGGCCCTGGCGGGCTGAGTCCGGCGTCCCGGGGCGGAGGCGCCGGGGGCGACGCCGCACGTGGCGCCGTCCTACCCTGCCTGCATGGCTACCGACGACGTCCGCACGCTCACCGAGGCCAGGGCGGTCACGGCCCTGGCCAACCCGGCCCGCTCCCGCCTGCTCGACTCGCTGACCGCGGACGGGCCGGCCACGGCGTCGACCCTGGCGGAGCGTACGGGGCTGGCCGTCGGGAGCATCAGTCACCACATGCGGGTGCTGGCGTCCGCCGAGCTCGTCGAGGAGGCGCCGGAGCTGGCCCGCGACCGGCGCGAGCGCTGGTGGCGGCGGGCGGCGCGGTCCATCACCTGGGGCCGGTCGACCCTGCCCCCGGACGCGGAGAGCCAGCGGCAGGCCGTGGCCGCCGAGGAGTTCATGCTGGCGCGCCAGGTCGAGCGGGCCCGCACCTGGCTGGAGCGCTCCGAGCAGGACGACGAGTGGAGCCGGGCCGAGCTCTCCACCGACAGCTGGCTGCGCCTGACCCCGGACGAGCTGGAGCAGCTGAGCGCCGAGATCAACGAGGTGGTGCTGCGCTGGAAGAATCGGGGGAGCGCGACGGCAGCCGACGAGACGGCCGAGCACGTCTTCCTGTTCGCGCGGGCCTTCCCGTCGCGCCCGTAGTCCGTTCCCGCCGTCGTCCTGCCCCGGGCCATTCTGCAAGAGTTGTTGTACAAGAGTGATTGTACATATAGCCTGCTCGCATGACGACGTCGACCGCGCCCACCGAGGCTGCCGTTCCCCTGGCGCGCAACCGGGCCTTCGGCCTCCTGTGGCTCGGTGAGGGCGTGAGCGTCGTCGGCAACGCGACGACGTCGGCCCTGCTGCCGCTGCTCGCGGTGACGGAGCTCGACGCAGGCCCGGCCTGGATGGGCCTGATCACCGCAGCCGCGTGGCTGCCCTGGCTGGTCATCGGGCTGCCGGTGGGTGCCTGGGTCGACCGGCTCCCCGCCCGGCCGGTGATGATCGCCGCCAACCTGGCCGCCGCGGTCTCGCTCGCGAGCGTGCCCGTGGCGTTCGCGCTCGGGGTCCTCACGCTGGTCCAGCTCACGGTGGTCGCGCTGGTGGGCGGGGTGTGCACCGTGTTCTTCCGCACGGCCTACCAGGTGTTCCTGCCCGAGGTCGTGCCCTCGGGTCAGCTCGAGTCGGCGAACGCGCGCCTGTTCGGCACCGAGTCCGCGGCGAACGTGGCGGGTCCCGGCCTGGGCGGCCTGCTGGCGCAGTGGCTGACGGCGGCGCTCGGGCTCGCGCTCGACGCCGTGACGTTCCTGTGGTCGGCGGTGTGCCTGTGGCGCGTCCGCCCGGCGCACCCGGCCGCCCGGCCCGCAGGCCCGGCCGAACCGCTCGTGGCGCGCATCCGGGAGGGCGTCGACCTGGTCCGCCGGGACCGCTACCTCCCGTGGTTCGTGGGCATGGGCGGCGCGTCGAACTTCGGGCTCACCGGGTACGGGGCGCTCCTGGTGCTGTTCCTGGTGCGCGACCTCGGGCTCGCGGAGGCCGGGGTCGGCGCGGTGCTCGCGCTGGCGGGCGCGGGCGGCGTCGTCGGCGCGGTCGTGGCCCCGGCCCTGAGCGCGCGGCTGGGCAGCGGGCGGGCCTCCACCGTGCTGCTCGTGCTCTCCGGTCCGACGGCGCTGCTCGTGGGCGCGGGCCTGCCGGGGTGGGGCGCGGCGATCAGCGGGGCCGGCGGGTTCCTGGTCGGCCTGTGCGTGGTCTCGGGCAACGTGATCCGCAACGCGTGGCGCCTGCGCTACGTGCCCGCCGGGCTGCGCGGACGGGTGATGACGGTGATGCAGGTGGTCAACTTCGGCACGATGCCGGTGGCCGGCGTCGTCGCGGGCTGGCTGGGCGGGGTGCTCGGGGTCCGCGAGACCGTCCTGCTCATGGCGGCGGTGCACTGCCTCGCCACGTGGAGCGTGCTGGTCTCGCCGCTCGCGCGCCTGCGCGAGCTGCCCGAGGGGCCGCTGGGCGGCTGACCGCTCCCGCCTGATGCCGGCGAACGTAGGGGTGGTCGCTCTCCCAGGGCTGAGAGAGCG